>JACPXA010000265.1 GCA_016196785.1 Elusimicrobiota bacterium | reverse complement strand
GACGCGAAATACTTGGTGTGCTTGTAAAAGTCCATATGGCCGGTGGCCCGCTTGACTGATTTGGGGCCCAGGAGGGACGTGGTCGCCCACAAGAGATAGTCCAGTTTTTGAGACAACGGCACCTCGAAGGGGTCGATCCGCCACGTCGCGCGATGCACCGCTTTGGCCGGCTCACACGCCGTCAGGACCAACGGCTTTTTGTTGATGGAGGCCGAGGCTTTGGCAATGGCCACGGCCTGAGCGGCGGCGCGCTTCAGACTTGGCAGGCTCAGATGGGGCGTGGCGGCGAACCCCCACGATCCGTGGATCAAGACGCGGATCCCGATCCCGGCGCTTTCAGAGAGGCTGATCGACTTGGCCTGGTCGTGCTCCGCCACCAGGCTTTCGTGGAGGAGCTGCTCATACCGCACGTCCGCGTAATCGGCGCCGCGTCGTGTGAGGTCTCGGATGGTGCGGTGGACAAGGTCGTTCGGGATCCCAGCGCTGGCCATGGGTTGAGTCGTGAGAGGGACGATCATACCACAGAAATTTCGCTTCGCGAAATTTCTTAGGTTGGAAAACTGACAGCACCGGACGGGACCCCCTCAGGGAGCCACGGGCGTCAGCTTGTCCCTCGCCTGCGCTCGGGATTCCTCGGCCAGGGTCCCGAGGCCTTTGGCCGAGGGATGGGGGAATGGCCGGAAGCGCTTCGAGCGAAGATTGTCTTCATCACATCCCACGGCCATGGCCGTGGGATGTGATGACAGAGTGACCGCTGGCGCGAAACTCAAGAGATCGCTTACGTGAACACGGTCTCTCGTAAGAGGATCGAGATCGTCTTCAGCAGTTCGCTGGAGTCGTAGGGCTTGGTGAGATAGGCATCGGCTCCGTAGGCGAATCCTCGCAGTTGATCTATGGGACGGTCCATGGCGGTGAGCATGATGATGGGAAACTCCCAGGAATGGGAAAGTTTCCGAAGCTCCCGACAGACCTGATAGCCAGGCAGATCGGGCAGACGGAGATCCAAAAGCACAAGATCCGGTCGCTGGTCCGCAGCGAAGGACAGCGCCGTCGCGCCGCAGTTGGCGACCGACACCTCGTAGCCGCTCGATTCTAAGAGCAGACTCAGCAACATCCCTGCTGCCGGCTCGTCTTCTACGACCAAAATCCGTCGAGGTAGTTCTTGCATGTGACCTCCTGACTTTGAGGGCGAGTGATGAACCGTGATGACGTCCGCCGCCGTGTACACTTCATGGAATGGATGTGCCGCCTCCTTTCAGTCTGGGCTATTGGCGACTCGGTTGATGCGCCGGGGGTGGGCTCCCTGCCAGACATGCCGCCCTGATTTTTTCTAAGAGATCCCGCGACTCAAAGGGCTTCTCCACATGGAAGACCGCACCCAACTCGAGCGAGGTGGTGATATCATGCTCAGCGCCCTTTGCCGTCAGCATGATGACGGGGATCGCTCGGGCCTCGGGGTCCTTTTTTAACCGTCGGAGCAGCTCGTGCCCGTTGAGTCGGGGCATGATGATGTCCAGGAGCACAATATCAGGGTGGTCGCGCTTGGCGAGGAGAAATCCCTCCTCACCGTTCGATGCCGTGACCACGTGGTACCCCTCCCCCTCGAGCAGCAGCTTCACGAGCTTGCAGGCCGGCTCCTCGTCATCGATCAACAAGATCGTCCGCTGGGGGTGCGCCGGCATCATGGCAGGCCGCCCCCTTCCATCGATGCGCAGGGGGGTGTCGGTATCCCGTTGACGCCCGCCGCCCCCGCTCCTGCGGATTCCGAGGTCAAGGCACGGCAGGGCAGCATCACCCGCACGGTCGTGCCGCGCCCTGCTTGGCTGTCAATCGTGATGAGCCCTCCATGTTGTTCGACGATGACCCGCGTGATCGTCAGTCCCAGGCCTGTGCCCTGTCCGGGAGGTTTGGTGGTAAAAAACGGATCAAAGATCCGGGTTAGGTGGTCTTCGGAAATGCCGGGGCCGGTATCCGAAATCTCGCAGACCACGACTGACTCCCCCGGTTGGAACGCGTCGCTCCTGCGGCGGCCCACCTGCGACGCAACCGTCTCCAGCGTGGTGCGCAGGCAACGGATCGTGAGCTGTCCACCATGCGGCATCGCCTGGAAAGCGTTGAGGATGAGGTTGATGAACACTTGTCGCATCTGATTCTCATCGAGCAAGACCACGGGCACATCCTGCGCGAACTCTTTGATCACGCGAATATCGTGGGTCGCGAGCTGCGTCCCGACTAACAGCAATGCGTCATCGATCACCAAGGGCAGCGCGGCGGGTTTGAGTTCCAGATTGGCCGGCCGAGAGAAATCGAGCATCCCCCGGATAATCTTATCGGCGCGCGTCACCGCCTCTTTCATCAAGGCCAGGATCTCCGCCTCCTGGTGTCCCGGCTGGCTCGGGACGATCCGTTCGAGCTGTTCGGCACCCAGTTTAATAATGCTGAGGGGATTGCGCACCTCATGCGCCGTGCCACTCGCCAATTGTCCGATGGCCGCCATCTTCTCGGCTTGGATGAGGAGCGCCTGAGTCCGTTTCAGTTCCTCGCAGGCATGAGCGAGTTCCTCCGCTCGTTTCTGCGCGGCCGCGCCGGCTGCCGCCGCCGCAGCCGCCAACGCCTGCTGTGTCTGTTCAGCCTGCTTGCGCGCTCGGATATCCCGGGCGATGAGCACCGCTCCGACTGGCGCATGACCCTGATGCGGAAGGGGTGACAACGACACGCTCATGTCAACGAACCCGCCCTGCTTGGCGCAGAATGGCACCTCCTGATCGCGTTGCGGCCCGTGCTCCACAGCCTTGAGCCAGTTGTCGTGTTGCTCAGAAAAGAACGGCGCAAGACGCGCCATCGGTTGCCCAAGAAGCTCGGCTTCCGTATAGCCTAACAGGGAAGACACGACGGGGTTGACGACGCGAATGGTCCCGCGGTCATCGCACACAATAAGCAGATCGTCCATCGTCGTCAGGATTTGGCTCGCGGCAAACGCCGGCGTCAGATCCACCAAGTGATACCGCCAGATCGTCCGCGCCGCCATTACCAGAAACCCCAAGACCGGGAGATACCCGAAGGGATAGCAGGGGATCGCGTAGGTGGCCAGGTAGTCCACCGATCCGAGGTAGCCCACGCCAAAGGCCAGCAAAAACGATTTGGCCCGGTGTTGGTCGACGGACCCGGGCAGAGCGTTTCGATACTCAACCCAGTACTGGCGGAGGCTGGCCACCATCATCACGAAAAAGAAAATCAGAAACGGCGCATTGGCCCATCCGTACCGAGGATAGTATCCCCACCAGAAACGGCTGACATGGCCGACCAGCGCATCGTTCTGAAAGGTCAGCGCGACGCACCCCACGGAGATGAGCCAGCCGATTCGCACGGTTCGTCGATGCTGCGCCACAATCCTCAGCGAGGCGACCGTAAAATGATACACCGCGGCCGGGATGAGATGGACGCCGACGTGCTCGATCTTGGCCCACCAGACAGCCAGCGGTTCGATGATGGCGCAGTACACCCCGGAGATCCCCAGCAGCCATACGCTGATGGTGATGGTCATGAGGAAAAACAAGACGCTCACCAACGACCGTCGTTCGCCCACGAGCACCACGAGCCCGAGCAGGAAAATAGCCGCCATCGTCACCACCGGAGGGATCGCGTAGAGGCTCAACCGGTAGCCTGTGGGATCCGTGAGAGCCAGAGGGTTTCCGATCATTTCATCCTACTCGTGTCGTGACCGTAACCGCCTCGTTGGTGCGCGTTCCTTCTTGGGTGAGACGGGGTGCTCGGAAGAAAAAACGTCCGTCCCTCGAGTTTGAAGAACGGACGCCGCCTCCCCTTCGGTAGCCTCGCTTCCCGGTGTCCAACCTCGTGAGACGGGACGTCGGCTTTGCGTCCTCAGCTGACGCTAAGGTTGCCGTTATCGAGGGAGTTTCTGTCACGTGCTCTGCCGTCAATGCGCTGACGGCTACTGCTTAAAAGTATAGCATATCTCGTCGTGGACGATTGTGAACGCGGTGAGTCTGCCGGATGCGTGTTGACGTCAGACGTGATCGAGAAAAACCGTGGCGTGGGAGCAAGAACAATGGCTCAGTACCGGTAACGCAGGAGGGTCCAGACGGCGATGAAGAAGTCTTTGGCGCGGATCTTCTTGCCTTCCCGTTGAACGTCGGGATGATGATCGAGAGCTTCACCCGCTCTCCGGACACTCCTTGACCGGCTCGTGGCTCATGCCCTAAGATGCTTCGACGTCATCCAATCGCGATGGAACGCACCCCGCATCGTTCTGCCCCCGTATCATCCAATCGACGATGGCTGGTGAGTGGGCTGCTCGCGCTTGTCGTTTTCGTGGTCTTCTCGAACGGCCTGTTCAATACGTTCCTCTGGGATGACGAACAGTTTATCCTGAAAAACGTCTTCCTCACCTCACCGAAATGGCTCCTCAAGTTGCTGACCAGCAACATCGTGGCGGGCGCGGGCGTTGAAAGCAATTTGTATCGTCCGCTCCAGTCGCTCACCCATTTTCTGGATGTCCGCCTGTGGGGCTACCGCCCATGGGGACATCACCTCTCCAATCTGCTCCTCCACGCGGCGACGTCGGTGGCGGTCTTTCGGCTCTTGGCGACGCTGTATCCCCGCGGACCGGCTCTCCTCGCAGCCGCGCTGTTTTCCTTGCACCCTCTCCACACCGAAGCCGTCGCCTATCTGTCCGGTCGAGGGGATACCCTCGCGATCCTGTTTCTGTGTCTCGGCTTGTTGTCGTTTCGACGCCACCTCGGGCTGTGCGGGTTCTCT
>JACPXA010000264.1 GCA_016196785.1 Elusimicrobiota bacterium | reverse complement strand
TCTGCGAGGTGCCGCCGCCGACTGAGGTGAGGTTGCTGACCCCAATCCCCACATCCGCGCTCACCCCATTGGCGGTAGGGATTGCATTAAACCGCAGCACCCGACCGTTGCCCTGGTCACTGACGAACAGGCTGCTGCCGGTCGAGAACACGCCCGGGGAACTGCTGAAGCGGTTGGCGGCCGGGGGACACCGTTGGTTATCACACCCGTTTGTCATGGCGGTTTGCCCCACCACCACATTGGCAGCAGTCCCGTGAACGGTTGGGACCGCGTTATACAGGAGCACGCGGGCATTGTCGGCATCAAAGACCGCCAGCTTGCCGCTCGCGGTGAGCGCACTGCTTGGTCCGGACAACCCCGTTGCAGAGACATCCCCGACTGAGGAGACCAAATCGGTTTGCCCGACCGCCACATTCGCGGCGGCGTTAGGAGTGCTGGTACTGGGAATTACGTTAAAGATCACCACCCGATTGTTGACACGATCCGCGATAAACAGGTTCGTACCATCCGAGTAGACAAAGGTGGGACCATTCAAGGTGGTCGCGCCCACACTCCCCCCCTGATTGGCAGAGCCGGTCGTTAAATTCGGCTGTCCCACCGCCACATCGGCTGCAGTAGCATTCCCCCCGGGGATGTTGTTGAAGATCAGCACCCGGTGATTATCAGTATCTGCGATGAAGAGTTTGGTTCCGTCGGTAGAGACATGGCCCGGTGCACTTAACGAGTTGTTGGCCGTGGTGCTATCCCGATTCCGTAATCCCGAGTTGAAATCCGGTTGTCCAACGACGACATCTGCGTTGGCACCAGAGGTCGTCGGCACGGTATTCCAAATCAGTACACGGTGATTGTCCCGGTCGGCCACAAAGAGTTTTCCGCCATTGACCCACACCCCAATCGGGCCACTCAAGGCATCCTGTCTGGTGTTGGCAGGCGTCGCCACCATGTCCGGTTGGCCAACGACGACATTGGCAGCCGCCCCGTTGGTGGTCGGGATGGCGTTCCAGATGAGGACGCGGTTGTTCTGCCTATCCGCCACGTACAGCTTGGTCCCATCCGAGTACATCCCGGCCGGCGCACTCAAGGTTGAAGCGCTCGCGGCGCTCCCTCCGCGATTCGCCAAGTTGGCGTTCATATTCGCCTGTCCCACGACCACATCGGCTGGCACGCCATTGGACGTCGGGAGGCTGTTCCAGATGAGGACCCGGTGATTGGCCGCATCGCTCACGAAGAGCTTGCCATTGCTATCAACAAAGAGGCGACGGCCAAGACCTGTGTTGGCCAGGCCTCCTGCGGTAATCGCAGCCGTGGTGAAATCAGGTTTGCCAATCACGCGGCCTGCATTCTGCCCGGTGGTGAGCGCCCCTGCGACCGGCGCCGCCATGAGAAACCTCGCGAGGACTAGACCATACCAAACGATGATGAAAACCCGGTAATTTTGCAACGACGTCCCCTATCGAAGGCCTTTGGCTTCCGCCAACGCTCGGTCTAAGGCCTGTTTCGCTTTCGTGTGAAAGGGATCATACACCAACGCCTTCCGCCAATGCGTAATGGCCTCCTTGACATTGCCTTGCACATATTGGATGAGGCCTAGATTATAGTACGTCGCGGCCTGTTGGGAATCAATGGCCCGCTCTCCCCCGTTGAGGGGTCCGGAAGCCGCGGGCGTGGGGTGGAGGGCCGAGGGAGACATTCCTGTACGCGGTGACGTTTTCTTCAGAGGCCTCAGGGGGGAGTCCGCATATCCCGCCAAGGCCTGTCGAGACAATTGGAGCTCGATCCGCTCCAGCAGGCTCTGAATGTCCTTATCCTCGGGGAAGTTCCGGAACGCGGAGAGCGCCGCCTGTACCGCTTCGCGGAGATTACCCCGCTCGAGATGGCGATTGGCGGTTTGTGCCCATTCCTGGGCGATGACTTTCCGTTCGAGCCGCGCCAGCGCGTTCTTGGCCTCTGGGTGACTGGGTACAAGGACCAGGACCGCGGCCCACGTCGCTCTGGCCTCGGGATACTGTTTGACTTGCTCGGCGGCCTGCGCCTTGGCGGTAAGCTCCTTGAGTTCCGCCGCGCGCCGCTTGGGTTCCCATTCGATCCTCGCCCGTTCAATGACGGTGGTCAGTTCCTTGTGCTGGTCGGGTGTCTGGGTCACTACGGTCTGCCAAGCGGTGATCGCTTCGGCAAAGGCTTCCTTGCTGTAGTCCAGGAGTCCCTGGAAATACAGCGGCGCGGCCTTTTGACCTCGAGTGGTCTTTCGCTGTAACCACCGGAGGATCTCCGCCTGCCGTTTCTGCGCCAACGTGACAAAGGGGGTAGGCGCCCGCTGGACGACCAGCTCCTGATACGCCATCCATGCGAGAATCCATTGCTTGGCTTGTTCGTGGCTCCTCGCCTGTCGGAGGATCTGTTCCGCTTCCTCGGGGGAAGACCGCCCCAAGGCGTGCCAGGCTTCCTTCACCACTTCCCGCCGAACGTTGGGACGTGCGAGGGACTGCTCCTCTTCCGCGACAACCGCGGTTACCTGCCCAATGGCTTTCAACAGCGCGACGTTCCCCGGATCACGTTCCAGCGCGTGTATGAGGACCGTCAGCGCCTCACCGTAACGCTTTGCCTGGAACAGCGCCTTCCCTTGCTCGATCGGATTCTGTACCACCCCCAACAGATTCGTTGCTCCACCCACCCAAAGGATCACCATCAATCCACGCATCCATAAGGCGACCATCTTCACCGAATCCCACCCCTTGGCCCCGGCTCTTCTAACACCTTTAACTTCTCGGTGCATTGTTTCATCCGGTAGAGCGCCCGGTGATGGCGTGGGTTCTTTTCCAATACCTGGTTAAACACAAGGATTGCACTTGCCCACTGCCCCTGCCGCATCAGCCCTAAGCCCTGTTCGTACAGTTGCTCCGGAATCCCCCCAAACCGGAAATGCACCCCCGCCCGGTGGGTATTTCCGAATACCCCCTGATCGAGAAAGGCATAGTCCAACTCAAGATCCCAGGCCTTAAACCCAAATCCCACGCTGACTCCATTCCCCAGATCGGCACGGGTTCGGTACCCCCCACGTACCGCGAGATACTCACCCAGCCAGACCTCCAGGCCCGTCCGCACAGAGCTTTTCCCATCCCGCGGCCGATGCCAGTCCGCGGCCACCCGGATCGCGTCATAGAACGTCCGATAGGCCATTCCAACATCCACACTGAATGGGGTCGGAGCTTTGGCGCTGTCAAATTTGACCCCAGGTCCCAGATTACGGGCAGCGACTCCCAACGACAGCCCCTCTAACCATCCTGTCCTCCTCCCTCCCGGCAACCATGGGTTCACCACCACGCCGGCATCGGCCAGCGCCGTCATCGCGTTCACCGTATCCAGCCGCTCCCGTATCCCTTTCAGCGTCCCACCCACCCGCCACCGCTTCCCCCATCGCCGCCCCCACCCCGTCGCCACCGCCCAATCTTGTACCGTGACGTCTCCCGTCGCGTTGTCCTGCGCGTCAAACCCCTTCACATCCGTCACCTGCAGCGCCGTCACCTGCACCCCCCACGTCCCCCACCGGCCCTGCGGTTGGGCATACGCCGCATGCTGGTAGGCGACCCCTTCCACCCACTTCGCATACAAAAAGCTCGCCTCCTGCCGCTCAATGTTCCCATACGCCGCGGGGTTCCAGTAGACAGCATTGACATCGTCTGCCAGCGCGACCCCGGCACCCCCCATCGCCAATTGCCGTGCCCCAACCCCCAGTTTCAGGAAATTCAGTGAGGTTGTCCCAGGCCCGCTGGCCATGGCCGATGGCACCTGAAGCCCCCCCATGAGCCAGAGCCCACTCATAGACACCAGCAACCGGAGATGTCCGTTCATGGTCTTCACTAGGTTCTATAGCCTCACTTCACCGTTCATGCAATCCCTTTTTCTCCCCTTCCACTCTTAGTGTAACTATAGGCTGTCACACCCATGTCACAATTCTGTAACGGGCACGTAAAATGTTGCGAGGGGCGTCAGGGGTGATGACGGGGAGCCAAAAGGCTCAGGCGTTGTGAGCCTAAGCGGGTAACGGCGCGGTTGGGGTAGGTTTACTGCGGGTGGATGAAAACGGTTGTGCGAGTCGCTGGGCCCCCTCTTTTTCCCACCAGACCTGAATCCGCTGTAACTCTGGTGGAGTGAGCGGAGGGACCTCGCTCGCCTGCACAAACTCTTCGAGCTCGGCCGCTTGGGTGAGGTTAGGCAATACGGTTGATACAGACGGTTCAGCCAGACAAAACTGAAGGGCAGCTTGGGCTAATGTCCGTCCGGTGTCTTGCGTGAGGAACTGGAGGGCGGCAACCGCTTTCAGTCCTTCCTCCATCCACTGGGACTTGCGGTGGCTCCGGTGGTCGCCCTTTTCAAAGACCTTCCCGGGTTGAAAACTCCCGTCCAACAAGCCGGAGGCATGAGGCACGCGAACGACCAATCCTGCGTGACGAGCGCTGGCCAGAGGGAAGAGCTGACGGGAGGGCTCCTGTTCGAGTAGGCTGTAAATGATCTGAAGCGCCCCCACCGACCGTTCACGCAAGCTTTCAAGCCCTTCCTCTAACCACCCAATGTCGGGACCTAACGCAACCCCGACAGCCCGAATCTTCCCTTCTTCCTGTAACCGCTGGAGGGTTTCAAACACCTCGTCATTGCGAATCGTCTCAAGGCGGGGGTTGTGGAGCTGGTAGACATCAATCACCTCGGTGTTCAACCGCTTCAGGCTTTGCTCACAGGAGTACCTCATACACTCAGGCCGCCAATTCTGGGGAAGTTCGCCATGGCCGCTTCGCTCCTCAGGAAAGGCATAGATGTCGTAACCAAACTTGGTGGCAAAGATCAGCCGCTGCCGCTCGCCTGGAGAAAACGCCTCCGCAAGGATCGTCTCGCCCAGTCCCTGCCCGTAGACATCCGCGGTGTCAAAGAAGGTCACGCCGCGATCAAACGCCTGCCTGAGCAGTGCGATCC
>JACPXA010000267.1 GCA_016196785.1 Elusimicrobiota bacterium | reverse complement strand
TAGAGGAGCTTTTTCCCAACGTCCACGATGTCGTGCCGCCGCTCCCGGTAATACTCGTCTTTGATGCCGTCGAACGCCCGGTTGACCTCTTCCATCGTCTCCCAAACCGCGGCTTCGGTATTCACCAGCTCATGGGCGATTCGCTTCTCCACGTCCTTTGTCAGCAACGGATCTTCAAGGACCAGAAGGTAGACATCAATGAGTCGAGCGTGGGATTTCCCCAGGAGCCGTAGGAGCTGCTCTCGACTGGCCTCCATCTCCTGTCGGGTTTTGGCCAGCGCCTGGCGGAACCGTTGGATCTCACCAGATAGCTTGTCCTTGGTGATCGTCCGACGAACATAGCAGAATTCCCCTTCCCGCAGGACGAACGCCTTCCCGATGGCAATGCCCGGCGATGCAGGGATACCTCGAACAATGTTTTGGGCTTCCATTAGAGTTGTCCTAGGCTCATTCCTCGTCAAACTGCCGTTCGATCAACGCGGCCAACGCCTCCATCGCCTCCACCTCGTCCTTCCCCGCGGCGGTGACGAGGACCTGGCATCCCTGCTCAGCGGCCAGCATCAACAGCCCCATGATGGATTTTCCATCCGCTTCCCGCGTGTCTTTGGCAACCCTGACCTGGGATTGGAAGCGGTTGGCGAGCTGCACAAAGAGCGCCGCTGGCCGAGCGTGTAACCCCAACCGATTCTTAATGTATAACGACCGTTCTTGCATATAGTGAGACTGGTGAATAACTACCCATTAAACCCCGAACAACGCGCCCAAGAATCCGAGCAGCAAAACGAGATAAAAGAGGGGGGTACCCCACCGCCCTCGTCTGGCCATCCAGAACCCCGTCCCGAACACGAAAAGGGCGAAGAATTCCCTTCTCCAGCTGACCTTGGGAATCAGGAGGCTAAGGATCAGGACGACACTGATGAGGACTCCGCTCTGTCTCAATCCTGCGGCGATCCGCTGTAAATGCCAGTGCGAAAGCCAAGCAACGACCGCAGTCCCCTGATGATAGCCTTGCCATAAGCCCTCCACTCGCACTACCAGGTGGCCGACGTTGTAGAGCCCGAGAAAGGTGCCCACCGCCACCGGCCACCGCACGTTCGGTGAAGCCCACGGCACGAGCCCAATCGCCACACCCATGAGCACGGTCCAGGGTCGCCACGTGGCCCAGATCACATGATCCCCAATCGCCGCCAGGGGTCCTGCCATGGTCGCTTTGATCTGTTCAATGGAGTGGACCTCCGTGTTCTCTGGGACCGACCTCCCGGTCCGAGCGCGTGCTTCCTCCAACGCACAGACGATCCCAAGGAGAATGTTGACCATATACGGATGGGTCCCAAAACATGCGAGGTGCCGCCGCAGGGCTGTCTGAAAGAATCTGGGGTCTGGAGCCAGTCGGCGCAACCAGGGGGTTATGGCAAACGCAAACCCCAGGTGTTGCCGCCCTTTCATGTTCCACACAGCTTGAATCAAGAAGGACCGCCACCATACCGAGAAGAGGGTGGGGTGCCGATGAGGGATCATTTGATCCCCCAGCCTGCGGCCGGGCGATGCAGAAACCACTGCACAACGACAGCCAATCCAGCAAACGGTAAAAGCCAGGCCACCATCTCGAGCTTCCCCAGGAGGAACCCTCCCCAGCGGGGAACCATCGCCCCCAAGACCCACCCGCCTCCCTCCAGCGCAAGCCAGTAACAGGTCGCCATGACCAGCCAACGAAGCCCTATCGCCAACGAAATGGTCCTGCCGAGGGCGGGATTGTCTCCGTGGGTGAGCCGCTGGTCCACCCGGTTGGCGAACCACAGGTTCATGCGGCGAAGTTTGAGATCACACCACCGCCCTATCGGTCCCCACAGCGCCGCCAAGGTTAACGACAGGACCGCCAGTCCCACTCCACCCGTCCCCTGGTCCAGGGTCCTCCCGTACCAACCTGTCGCCAGCACCGTCATGCCACAGAGGTCCTGGGGGACATCCAAGCCCACCGGGATCGCCCGCACCCAGAGAAGTTCAATCCACGCACCGATCAAAAATCCGGTCCATGCATCACCAAAGAGCCATCCCAGGCAGGGTCCCACCACCAACGGGCGAGAGACCATCCATTGCCCAACCGCGAGGGTATCGAGATGTAACGTCGCGCCCACGAGGGCCACGACCCAAGCCGTCATGCCAGTCGGCTCACCGCAACCTGGAGGTGCATGGTCTGCCATTGGCGGGGTGAGGCCGTCACCTGCCAATGGAACAATACCGCCGTCCCCTGGTAGACGCCTTCGAACCCTTGTTCGGAGGTGGACAAGGTCTCCACGGGAAAGGTCCATACCCCCGCGGCCGGGTGACATTCCACCTGAAGCGTCAGTCCAGTCACCGGGTCTGGTCGTTCCCAGTGGGAAACGGCGTGGTGCTCGCTATGTTCTTGCGGCGTCGCTGTCCCAAACGCCCAATTGCATTCCACCGCAAAGTGGAGCGGGGTGGAATGCGTCCCTAGGTTCTGGAAACGGTAGTTGACCGTCCATCCCATCCCTGGGATCGCTTGAATCACTTTCTCGAGTTCGATCAGGAATCGGCCTCCCGCTCCTTGGACCGTCCCTTGGCGCTTCAAAACGACAGCCGGCATGGACCCCCGATGGATCGCCCAGGCATACTGACCGTGGATAAAATCGCCGCACTCCCTGGCTCGCCCCTGCCAAAGGTCCTGTCTTGTGGTTTCTGCAGCCAGAAACCGATCCATCAGGCTCAGCCGTCGGGCAGAATCAACGACCCGTAACGAAGACAACTGAGGGTCCGCCCCCCGGGAGCGTTCATGGATGGTTTTTGCGGAACCCCCTCCGACCCCCGAGGGGTGGTCCCTGACACCACTGGCTTCGAGCTCGCGGTGGTAGGCCTCCTGGCGCCGGGTGAGGACATCGCCAAGGTTCACGCGAAAGGGCTTGAGGTCCCACTCAAACAACGTCCCTCCCTCATGGGGACTCACATAGAGGTTCTGGTCAGGTCTTTCGATGAGGAGTTCGGCTCGGCCATCGAGATCGAAGTCGGTCTCGTGAACCGCGGCAGCCGAGTTCTTGAATCCCCCGCCTGCCCTGAGCGAAGCCTGCCCTGAGCCTGGTCGAAGGGTCGAAGGACCCTCCAGCAGCAGGGATTCCGCCGTCAAGAGCTCGCGGTACACTGCACGGCGGAGGTGCGGAAGGTACAGCCCCCCGAAAATCCCATGCCAATAGGCATCGTTACACTGCCCCGCGTGCAACGCCTTAAGCGACTGACGGAGCCGATGGCGAGAGAGGCCCCGCCGCTGATCTTTTTGGAGGTGGGCCATGTGAACTTGGTTGCTGACCCGCAGCATCTTTTTGTGGAGGTTGTTCCCCTCGGGATATTTCGTCAAGAAGTTCCGCCAGATCCCCCC
>JACPXA010000266.1 GCA_016196785.1 Elusimicrobiota bacterium | reverse complement strand
TTCCGTTTCGGCTGCACCGGCAGGCTGTTGGCCTGCGCCGGCGTCAGGCTCGCTCGGCATACGCTCCGCCGTCGAGTATGCCATCACTCGCCTTCCTTGGCTCGGCGCAACAGCCGCCGGTTCGCCATGAAAGCCATACTCGGACAAGCTCCTAGGGAAGGCGGCGGGGTGTTGAGCGCCTCAATCAGGGGACCAATTTCCCCATCGAGGATGGCTTTAAGGTTATGGAACGACCGCCCAAGGCGGTGATCAGTCATGCGATCCTGTGGAAAATTATAGGTACGAATCTTTTCACTCCGTTCCCCCCCTCCCACTTGCCGCCGACGCCCCTCCGTGAGTTCCTCCTGCTGCCGGGCTAACGCCTGCTGATGGAGTTTCGCCCTGAGGTACTTCAGGGCTTTTGCCCGGTTCTTCAGTTGACTTCGTTCATCCTGACAGGTAACGACGATTCCTGTGGGAAGGTGGGTGATGCGAACTGCGCTTTCGGTCTTATTGACGTGTTGCCCCCCAGCACCCGAAGAACGGAAGGTGTCGATCTTGAGATCGGCCGGGTCAATGTGGACCTCCACCTCATCCGCTTCGGGAAGGACTGCAACCGTCGCGGTACTGGTATGAATCCTCCCCCCCGCCTCTGTCACCGGAACCCGCTGGACACGGTGGACCCCCGCTTCATGCCGGAGGGCGGACCACCCCCCTTTCCCCTTCACGGATACGACGGCTTCCTTAAATCCTCCAAGTCCGGTTGGATGCTGACTTAGCACCTCTGTGGCCCATCCCTGCCGTTCACAAAAGCGGAGATACATCCGAAACAATTCCCCGGCAAACAGCGCCGCCTCATCCCCCCCGGTCCCGGCTCGAATCTCGATGATGAGGGGTTTCTCTTCCCGGGGATCCTTGGGGATCAACCCTTGGCGTAGCGCTGTCTCTAACTCTGAACGGCGATTGAGGAGCTCATCGCGTTCCGCGGCAGCGAGTTCCTTGAACCCCTGGTCGGACCCCTTGAGCAAGTCTTCAAGGTTGTGGAGGTCGCGTTCGATCCGTTGGTACTCGTGCCACGGAACGATAAGCTCTCGGAGGGCGGTATGTTCACGAACGACCTCTCGATACCGATCCGATTGAGCGAGAACTTCTGGTGAGGCTAGGAGTTGCTCTAATTCCAGGTACCGACTTTCCAGTTGTTTGAGGTGACGTTGCCATTCCATACAAACTCACCCACACACAGAATGAGACCGGCGAAAAACTATCTTTGGGATGTCATTCCCGCGAAAGCGGGAATCCAGCTCTGGATCCCCGCTTTCGCGGGGATGACAGCAGAAAGGGACTTATGGGACACTACACTAGTGGGACTCAGGAACTGGCTGAGGGTTAGTAGGAGGAGGGGTCTGCGGGGAAACCCGTTTGATGCGCTTGGGGGCCGTGGTGAGCACCGTTGACCGGGCGCCTGGCTTTAGGCGCGGTGGAGCCTTTTTCGGAAGACTCCGGGGGGTTGCCGTCACACTGGTGCCCGCGTAACGCCTTTGGAACCGTTCAACCCGGCCTGCGGTGTCCACCAACTTATGCTTGCCGGTAAAGAAGGGATGACAACTCGAGCAGATCTCCAGGTGAATGAGGGGAATGGTTGAACGTGTCTTAAACGTCGCCCCGCATGCGCAGATAACGGTCGCCTCACTATACGGTGGATGAATGTCAGGTTTCATTTCGAGCTCCGCTTATACCTTAGGATATAGTTTTGTCCTTCGGACGGGTTTATCGGGTTCCCCTGCCGGTTCCGGACTTCCAGATGGAGATGGGGTCCTGTGGACAACCCCGTTGATCCCACCCGGCCAATCAGGGTTGAGCGAGTGACTGATCGGCCCACCCGCGTCCTCACGCTCGAGAGATGGCCATACCAGCTTTCCATCCCATCTGAGTGTCGGACGGTGACCAAATTGCCGTATCCCTCCTTCCATCCCGCATAGCTCACGATCCCTTTCCGAATGGGGAACACCGGCGTTCCGTAGGGTTTTGCCAAATCCCAGCCTTCATGGAATCGCCGGACCCGTAACAAAGGATGACGGCGAACCCCAAACCCTGACGTCCGACGCCAATTCGGGAACGTGAACATATCCAGTTCAGGATAGACATGCGGTAAAAACAGCGGTAAACCCACTGGCAGCGGCGGCGCCATTGCCACGGCATAGAACGGCGGAAGATCGTTCAGGCGAATGATCTCCCACAGAAACAGTTCAGGGTGTTCCCGACCGCGTTGGAATCGCTGCAACAGGATCCTCAGGGTCTCTCCCTGTTTGACCGTATAGAGGAACCCCGGGATGTTGGACACCTTGACCGGCTGCCCAGCTTTCGGGCGGTACGCCTCCAGTCCATTGGTGCTCAGTAGGGAGTAGCCATCTGTCCCATAGCGTTTGGCAATCGACCAGACATCCTCACCGGGACGAGCCCTATGGGTTGCGAGCAGCAAACGATCAGCACGTTTCAGGACTTCCGGGTCCACGGGCTTGAGCGGGGTCGTCACCAAGAGGTTGTCAGGATACATCGGCTGGTGGGGTTGGGTCCGCCCGATCAGGGGACCTAAGACACCCCCCGCCACGGTCAGCAAACCGACTCCCAAGAGCCCCAGCGCCCCCCCACGCACCATTTACGCCACTTTCTCCATGCTGGACAACTCCATGGATTTCAGAAAATCCTTGTTGGACTTGGTCGCAGAGAGTTTCTCTAACAGGAGTTCCATAGCCTCGATCGGGTTCAACGAGGACAGGACCTTCCGTAAGATCCACACCTTGTTGAGTTCATCTTCAGAGAGCAGAAGTTCTTCCTTCCGGGTCCCGCTTCGGTTGATGTCAATCGCTGGGAAGATGCGCTTGTCCGCCAGTTTGCGATCGAGGTACACCTCCATGTTGCCGGTGCCTTTAAATTCTTCAAAGATCACATCATCCATCCGGCTCCCGGTTTCTACTAAGGCGGTGGCCATAATGGTTAAACTTCCTCCTTCCTCGATGTTCCGCGCCGCCCCGAAAAACCGTTTGGGACGCTGGAGGGCATTGGAATCCAACCCACCGGACAACACCCGGCCACTCGAGGGGGTGATCGTATTGTACGCCCGGCCCAACCGGGTAATGGAATCCAATAAAATCACGACATCTTTCCCGTGCTCTACAAACCGCTTCGCCTTTTCGATCA
>JACPXA010000021.1 GCA_016196785.1 Elusimicrobiota bacterium | reverse complement strand
TGATGAGCTTCGTGAAGAGCTGGCCGCGCTTGGCGTCGGCGGCGCCCTTCTTGTGCTTGATGCTGGCCCACTTGGAATGTCCGGACATGGCAGGGGATCAGTATAGCAAAGGGTGGAATTTTTGGCTACGACGGAGGGCTTGGCTTAGAACTAGAACTCGTCCTGGTGGATCACCCGGTTCAACTCGTCTTGGGTGGTGATCCCCCCCTGGACCTTGTTGAGTCCGTCTTGAAGAAGCGAGCGCTTCCCCTGTGACTTCATCCACTGGCGGATCTCTTCGGCAGCGGCCTGTTTGAGGATGAACTTCCGGACCTCCTCATCCACCACAAGACATTCGAAGAGACCCGTTCTCCCTTTCAGGCCCAACCCCAAGCAGACCACGCAGCGCTTGCCCTTGCACCGGGGGCAGATCGTCCGGACCAGCCGCTGGGCAATGGCGCAGCTCAAGCTCGAGGCAACCAGAAAGGGCTCAATCCCCATTTCAAGAAGGCGCGTCACGGTGGAGGCGGCGTCGTTCGTGTGCAAAGTGGAGAGGACAAGGTGGCCGGTCAGGGCCATCCGGATCGCCACTTCGGCAGTCTCCTTGTCCCGGATCTCCCCCACCATGATGATGTTGGGGTCGTGCCTGAGGACGGTCCTTAAAAACCGCCCGAAAGTGAGGTCAATCGCCGTATTGACCTGCATCTGAATGGCTCCGGGCATGGTGTATTCAATCGGGTCCTCGACCGTCACGATCTTCCGGGTGCTGTCGTTGAGCTGGTCGAGACAGGCATAAAGGGTGGTCGTCTTTCCGCAGCCGGTGGGTCCGGTGACGAGGATGAGGCCCGAGCGCCTCTGAAGGATCTTCTCCATGGTCTCCAGATCCTCCGGATGCAGCCCCAGATTTGACAACCCCAGGGGGATCTCGGTCTGCAGGATCCGGACCACAATGCTTTCTCCGTAACGGGAGGGCAGGATGGAGATCCGCAGGTCCACCTCCCGTCCCCCCACCTGAACGCTCGTGCGCCCCTCCTGGGGCATCCGGCGCTCCGCGATGTCGAGGTTGCAGAGGATCTTGATCCTGGAAACGGCCGCCACGTACTGGGCGTTGATCAGCTTGTCCGCTCCGACTTCATGGAGAATGCCGTCGATCCGGAAGCGAAGTTTCACCCCGAGGCTGGTGGGCTCGAAATGGATGTCGGTGGCTTCCTGTTCCACCGCCCGGCAGAAAACTTGCTCGACCGCTTCGGAAATGGAGGAAGGGGGGGTTTCGTCGCGCCTCTGGGGGAAAAGGGCCACGTCAATCCGGTTCAGCTGGTGGGCGAGGATCGGCAGGATTTCATCCTCCGTGGCCATCCCCAACTGCACCACGGTCACCCCCAGGGGAGCAGGAACCTGCCGCTGGGCTTCGAGGGCCACTTTCAACTCCTGAGACGATAGGATTTCCGCCTCGACCAACATTTCACCGAGGGGTTTCTTGTTCATTTTCTCACTCTCAAGGCAAGTCTACCTGATGGCCTGCCCAAGCGTCAAGGGCATGTGTTAGATTTTGTCACTATTAACTAGGAAGGAATCCCCGGGCACCGACCTACTCTCCCAGGCCGTTGCCAGCCAAGTACCATCGGCCCTGCGGGGCTTAACGACCGTATTCGGAATGGGAACGGGTGTGGCCCCCGCGGTATCAGTACCCGGGAAGGATCTGGCTCTTTAACACTGCATAGGGTTCGTCACACCGCCTCGGTCCGCCACGTCTTCTGGCGGATGACGTCGAAGGGTAGGTGATCAAGCCTCACGGCCAATTAGGACTGGTCAGCTTAACCCCTCACGGGGCTTACACCTCCAGCCTATCAACCTGGTCATCTTCCAGGGGCCTTCAGGGGTCTTGCGACCCAGGGAATCCTATTCTTCGGGTGGGCTTGGCACTTAGATGCGTTCAGCGCTTATCCCGACCGAACGTGGCTACCCAGCTTTTGCGCCTGGCGGCACAACTGGAACACCAGCGGTTCGTTTGTCCGGGTCCTCTCGTACTACGGACAACCCCCGTCAAGATTCCTTACGCCCGCAAGAGATAGAGACCGACGCATTGTTACTTCCCGCTTCCTTCACGGGAGGGCTGGTCATTTCTGCCAACCTCTGCATGTCGCCATGCAGGCCGGACTGTATCTTTCTCCCCCTCTTTCTTGGGGAGGCTCGGCGTACAGTCTCTGAGGAGTCCAGAACTGCTAGGAAATCCTGCAAGCGTGCCTTGCGATATCGTGCACCGTTCATCGCAAATGCCCGCCGCAAAATCTGGGTGATGCCTTCCTTCGCCAAGTGCTCGCCTCGTTGCATCGCTTCGATGACTTCAGCGAACACCTGGAATTCCCGCTGCTTTGAGGACCGCAACGGGAATCGCTCGAAGAATGGCACCACCCGCTCTGCCAGGTCTTGCCGATTCCCTCTCCATCGACAAAACCCGCGACGTACTGACAGAGCCCCGAGTCTGGCCTTTCCTGCTGATCGTCTGCACTCACCGATTCTTACCCCCTCTACCGGGTACAGTGAGATTCTACCAGAGTTCCCAGCATATGGCCGAGTTTATGGACAGCTCACCTTACGGTCACTGTCTCACGACGTTCTAAACCCAGCTCGCGTACCGCTTTAACCGGCGAACAGCCGGACCCTTGGGAGCTTCTCCACCCCCAGGATGCGATGAGCCGACATCGAGGTGCCAAACCGGGCCGTCGATGTGAACTCTCGGGCCCGATAAGCCTGTTATCCCCAGAGTACCTATTATTCGTTGAGCGACGGCGCGCCCACTAACCACCGCCGGATCACTAGGACCGACTTTCGTCTCTGCTCGTCCTGTCGGACTCGCAGTCAAGCCCCCTTGTGCCCTTACACTCGACACGCGATTGCCAACCGCGTTGAGGGGACCTTAGTGCTCCTCCGTTCTCAGTTAGGAGGAAACCGCCCCAGTCAATCTGCCCACCGGGCCCTGTCCCG
>JACPXA010000263.1 GCA_016196785.1 Elusimicrobiota bacterium | reverse complement strand
GTTCCGGACGGTCTCGTCCCGGTCCTCCCACACGCCCACCGCCCGCAGGAGCTCCTCCCCGCGGGTGTAGAGATGGCGGTACGTGCGGAGGGGCCGCAGCATGGAGAACTTGGTCCACTCCAGCGCCTGGCAGGCCAGCAGCGAGGGCGGGCGGGACTTGACCCGCCACGGGCGGTTGGTGCCATCCGAGAAGACCCCCCTGGGGCTGTTCAAGGTCGCGGCATCCGCAGGCAGCCCCTGATTCGCCAAGTTGGCGTTCATACTAGCTTGACCCACCACCACATTGGCGGCCGCGCCGCTCGCGGTGGGGACGCTGTTGTAGATCAGCACCCGGTTGTTGCCGACATCCGTGATGAAGAGTTTTCCGTTTGAATCCACATAGATGCCGTTCTGAGTTCCTACGAGGTTCAGGCCGGCTCCGGTAATGCTAGGGGTGGTGAAATTTGGCTGGCCGATGATGGGCCCATCCGCATTCTGGCCGGTCGTGAGCGTCCACCCCGCTGGCGCAAAGAAAAGTGCAAGATTGGTCAGAAGGAGGACGTATCGGACAATACCCAGTACGGTCACACACTGAGCTTTGGATTGTCGTCCCCGCGCAGGCGGGGACCCAGATTTCTGGACTGGATTCCCGCTTGCGCGGGAATGACGGATAAGTAGAGATGTCCTCACGGCTGACCTCCCTGGAGACGGGTGAGTTCCTGCTGAACCTCGGTGACCTCAACGCCCATCGCCTGATATCGTTTCAGGGTACGCTCTAAGAGTTCTCTCCGTTCCGGCACCGTCGCTCCCCCTTGGACAAGCTTCTGGTAGTATCGCCAGGCAAGCTGATACTCTTCCTGGATCCGAACCAGTTGGGCCTGCAACTCCTCCCGCTCCCCCTCCAAGCGGGCAGGATCCAGCCCCCACCGCTGATACTTTTGAATCATCCGTTGCACCAACGCCAACCGCTCCGGCAGCGTGCCCTTCCTGTTCTGCCAGCGAGCGAGGTCTTCCTCAAGCACCCGCTGCATCTGCTTGGCCTCCCCCGCCTGCCGAGCCCTGACCTGGGCTAACCGCTCCGCGGTGCTGAGCGCAGGTTCCTCTCCCTGCTTGCGAAGCGTTTCCACCTCCGTTTGGGCCTGGGCGGCAGCCTTCGTCGTTTGCTCCACCGCGGCGAGCGCCTCTTGTAACTCCGCCTCGAGACGCTGCCGCGCCGCCACCTCGGTCTCTAAGCGCGCTTCCAGCGTCGCCTCATCCAGGGGCGGCGTTCCAAACCGCACGGTGAACCCAAACACATGGGTTCCCGCCGTCCCCGTGATCCCCGTGATCGGATAGCTAAATCCATAGTCCACCTGAAACGCTCGATACTGATACGCCGCCCCTACGGTGATCGCTCGAAAGTCCCGAGAACCTGCTCCGAAGCCACCACGGACCGCCAGCCCATGGCCCCACCATTTCTCGATGCCGAGGCTTCCGCGAAAGTCTTCCCGTGTGAACTTCCGTTCCAGCCCGTCTAGGGCAATCGTCAGATTGCGGGTCCGCCGCGCCACCCCAAACCGATAGACCCGACTGACCCGATCCACATCACTGCTACTTAAGGCGATGTTGGGCTGGTTCAAGTTGGCCACACTCACCCCCACCGTGTAGGCGGAGGTGATTCGCCACTGGGCTCCTACATCCGCTGCGAGCCGCGTGCGCCGCGATGCATCCGCAATGACCGGGTCAGCCCCACCCCGTGTCGCACCGGTCAGCGGGTTGATCGCGTTCCCGGTGAACTCATCGCCCCCCAGACTGACCCGCAACACCTTCCCGGTCACCCCGAGGTTCAGCCGGTCATCCCATCCCTGGGCATAACTCACCCCCACCGTCTCTTCTTTGTACAGACTTGGCAACTGGAACAACAGGTACTGTAGTCCTACCGCCCCCTTGCGCCCTCTCAGCCCTTTCAACTGCTGTCCATACATAACCACCGACCGCCCCAACTGCGAGCCGTCGTCCAACCCTAGGAACAGGCGCGAGTAGCTCGCCATGAGCTCCGGCTGCGGGACCTTGAGGAGTCCTGCCGGGTTGTAGTAACCGGCGGTGGCGTCATCCGCCACGGCCACGACCGCCTCGCTCACCCCGGCCGCCCGTGCCCCCACCACCGCCGGCTCAAAGGCGCACCAGCCTGTGCCACCCACTCCTAGCACTAGCCATACTGCCAACCCCGCGGCTCTGAACGACCCCCTCTCCTTAATCCTCTCCCCCTGGAAGGGGGAGAGGGGAGGGTGAGGAGGAAGCCATATCCTCATGGTGTTCCTCTAACCTTGGCCGGCGTCCCTCCCTGCGGAGGAGCCGGCGGCTTCAGCAACGTCTCGAGCTGTTGCCCCAGCTCGGTGAGGGTAAACGGTTTGGGGAGATACCCGTCCGCTCCCGCAGCTAGAATCTCGGTGCGCGTTTCCGGGGTGTCATATCCCGTGATCGCTAAGATCTTCGTGGCCTGAAACCGAGGCGTCCGCCGCATCCGCCGACACAGCTCTATCCCATCGATCCCCGGCAGCCGCAGATCGAGCACCACCAGATCCGGCAAGTACTCGGCCAGCATCTCCCCCGCTGAAAAGCCGTCTCGCGCAACCCGAAGCTCCGTCGCGACCCGCCCCTGGAGTACCGCCCCCATCAGTTCTCCGACCGTGGGTTCATCATCTACCACCAGTACCCGAACCAGCCGGCGTTGGGGATTAAATTCCGCTTTAATCTCTTGCAGGTCCATCCCCCGCTGTTCCAACCAGCGGATCCGCGCGATCCGGGCCAAGGTTTCCCCTACGTCGTAGAGGTGCTGCCCGCCCGGGGTCTCGCCCACAGTTTCCAACAAGCCAAGGTCGGTGTAGTACCGCACTGTGGAGGCTAAGACACCGGCCTGCCTCGCCACTTCCCCGATCTTGACCCATTGGTTGGTTTTAATGTTCGCCATTGCTGGTCTCTGCTTCCCACTCCTCTCCTACTCTGGTATTGGTCCCTTGTCAAGGGGAAAGATCAGGTGTGAAGCGGACTTCAACTTTACGTTTCTCGAAACAAAAAAACGCATTAATTTATAGATGTGATTTCCGACCGTTTTGTTGGTCAACAAGCAACAGCGACTCAGCCAGTGTGGTAGATGTTAATCGAAAATTAACCCGGTTAAAGACTTGTTAAGGATGGCACCAGTGGCGATGGCGGAGTTCTAGGGAGCCTGAGCAATTAGTTTGTCATCCCCGCGAAAGCGGGGATCCAGTGTCGTTAACGTCTCTGGATTCCCGCTTACAGCCGCGGGAATGACGACGAAGAGAGTATTTGCTCAGGCTCCTAGACGAACAGGGGGGCGAGGACGAGGGTGATGGTCGCGAGGAGTTTGATCAGGACATGCAGGGAAGGGCCGGCGGTATCCTTCAGTGGATCGCCCACGGTGTCGCCAACAACGGTGGCCTTGTGCGTGTCGGATCCTTTTCCACCATAGGAACCAGCTTCAACAAACTTTTTGGCGTTGTCCCACGCGCCCCCACCGTTATTCATGAAGGTGGCCAAGAGGATCCCGCCGATGGTCCCTACCATCAAGAGGGCCGCCACGCTCTCCACCCCTGTTCCGAGACCTCGAAAGATGAGCCCGACGGCGATCGGCATCGCGACCACCAAGAGACCTGGCAGGATCATCTCTTTCAGGGCGCCTTTGGTGACGATATCCACACATCGGGCATAGTTGGGCTTGGCTTGCCCGGTGAGAATGTCGGGGGTCTCTCGAAACTGGAGACGAACCTCCTGGATGACATATCCAGCCGCTTTGCCGACGGCGCGGATCGCGAGCGACGAAAATAGGAACACCAGCATGACCCCGAGCATGCCGCCGGTAAACACCTCCACCCTGGCCAGGTTCACCACGTGGTGGGACACCCCGGTGAGGTGCCGCACCTCGTCCAGGTAGGCGGCAAACAAGAGGAACGCCGCCAGCGCCGCGGAGCCAATGGCATAGCCTTTCGTGAGGGCCTTGGTGGTATTCCCCACGGCATCGAGCCGAGCGGCTTTGCGATGGACCTCCTCGGACTGGCCGCTCATCTCAATGATCCCCGAAGCGTTATCGGTGATTGGGCCAAAGGTGTCCATGGCGAGGATATATGCGCATACGGAGAGCATCCCCATCGTGGCGACCGCCGTGCCATAGAGCCCGGCGCTGAGCGAAGAAATTCCCAAGAACTGAGCCAGGCCATGCACCCCGCACGCATAGGACCCCACCAGGGCGAGCGAGATCACGATCACCGGCAAGGCTGTACACTCTAGCGCCACCGCAAGTCCCGTAATGATGTTGGTCGCGGGCCCTGTCTGGGAGGCCTTCACGATGGAGAGTACCGGCCGAAAGCGGTGGTCAGTGTAGTACAGGGTGATATAGAGAAAGAGCCAACTGGTGATCAGGCCGATCAAGCCCGCCGCGAAGAGCCACAGGTTATTGCCCAGTAACCAGCGGGTGGCGACGTACAATCCCATCGCGGCCAAGAGGGACGTGACGTAGAACCCCTGGTTGAGCGCGGTCATAGGATCCCTCTCCTCACCGTCCACGCTCCTTTGCCCACGCACCACCATCACACCGACCATGGAGGCAAGCAACCCAAAGGCTCGAGCGACTAAAGGAAACATCACTCCTCGAATCCCAAAATAGGGGTAGAGCGCCACACCAAGGATCATCGCCCCGATGTTTTCCGCCGCGGTGGATTCAAAGAGGTCGGCGCCACGTCCGGCACAGTCGCCCACGTTATCCCCGACTAGGTCTGCGATCACAGCGGGGTTTCGCTGATCATCTTCGGGGATGCCCGCCTCGACCTTGCCCACGAGGTCTGCCCCAACATCAGCGGCTTTGGTGTAAATCCCACCGCCTAGTTGAGCAAAGAGCGCGACGAAACTCGCTCCAAACCCAAACCCGACCAGCTTGAGCGGGACCTCCCAAGGGTTCTGCATCCCTCCCAACAGCCAAAACAGCCCGCCCACCCCGAGCAGGCTCAAGGCCACGATGGTGACCCCGGAGACCGCCCCACCCCGCAGAGCAATCATCAGTGCCTCGCTCTGGCTACGGCGGGCAGCGCTGGCGGTTCGGATGTTCGCACGGATGGCAATAGACATCCCGAGGTAGCCGGAGAGCGCCGAGCAAAAGGCCCCCACGAGGAAGGCGAAAGCCGTCGTCAGGGCGGTGCTGACCTGGTGCTTGACCAGGATATAGAGACCGGCGATGATGAGTGAAACAACGAACGTGAGGATGCCGATGGTGAGGTACTGACGCCGCAAGAAAGCTTGGGCCCCCTCTCGAATGGCATCCGAGACCACCCGCATCTCGGGGGTCCCGGTGTCTCGACGGAGGACGTCCATCGCGAGGACCGCGGCAAACAGCAGGGCAAGGAGGCTAACCGCGAGAACGCTGATCAGCAATGGATTCGTTAGGCGAACTTTTGTGTCGGGTCAACCCGAATCCCCGGCCCCATCGTCGAGGCCACGGTGATACTGCGGAGATACTGTCCCTTGGCCGCCGCCGGCTTTGCGGCGAGGAGGGTTTGCAGCACTGCTTGGGCGTTGGCGGCTAGTTGCTCTGCGGAGAACGATGCCTTGCCAATGGGACAGTGGATAATGCTGAGGGCGTCCACCTTCAATTCAATCCGTCCGGCTTTGAGTTCCTTGACGGCGCGGGCGATCTCAAAGGTCACGGTCCCGGCCTTGGGGTTGGGCATCAACCCTTTGGGACCGAGGAGTTTGCCGAGCCGCGAGAGGTCCTTCATGGCATCCGGCGTTGCCACCAGCACGTCAAATTCCATCCACCCTTTGGCGATCCGCTCGACCAGATCCTCCCCACCGGAGACATCAGCCCCTGAGGCCTCCGCTTCCTTGAGCTTCTCCCCCTTGGCGACGACGACCACCCGCCGGGTCTTCCCCGTCCCATGCGGCAAGAGGGCATTCCCACGAACGTGCTGGTCGGACTGCTTTGGATCCACCCCGAGGCGTACATGGAGTTCCACCGTCTCGGGAAACTTGGCCGTCGCCGTCTGTTTGACCAGCGTCACCGCCTCCGCCAGGGAATATACCTTGGTCCGGTCCACCTGGGTGGTCAGCGTTGCCATGCGTTTGCTCATTCCTCTAGCCCTCCACCCACGCCCACCACCTCGATGCCCATGCTGCGGGCGGTTCCCCGGACCATTTGCATGGCCGCCGCCAGATCCCGCGTGTTGAGGTCCGGCAGCTTTTGCTTGGCGATGGCCTCGACCTGGGTAGTGGTGACCTTGCCAACCTTGGTTCGATTGGGTACGCCGGATGCCTTGGCCAGTCCAGCCGCTTTCTTTAAGAGCGCCGAGATGGGTGGCATTTTCGTGATGAAACTAAAGGAGCGATCCTCATAGACGGTAATGACGATGGGGATGGTCATCCCGGCTTCCATGGTCTTGGTCCGGGTATTGAACTGTTGGCAGAACTCCATGATGTTGACGCCATGCTGTCCCAGCGCTGGCCCGACGGGCGGTGCGGGGTTCGCGGCACCCGCCGGGATCTGTAGCTTAATCTGTGTTTTGACTTTCTTCGCCATACACTAGTCCCTTCTATAACTTCTCAACTTGGAGGAAGTCGAGCTCCACCGGGGTGGGGCGACCAAAAATGGACACCATGACCCTCAGTTTCCCACGTTCCTCGTTGACGGTTTCCACGACCCCGATGAAATGCCGGAAGGGGCCATCAATGATCCGCACGCTCTCATCCTTCATAAACTGGATGGCCGGCTTCGGCTTCTGGCCAGGGGGAGCGGTGGACAATTCTAGAAGATTTTTGACGTCCTCCGAGTTGAGGGGGGTGGGCTTGATCCCTCCGAGAAAACCGGTCACCCCCGCCGTGTTCCGGATGGTCCAGTAGGTTTCATTATCCACAATCAAGTCGGCGATGACATACCCTGGGAAGAACTTCCGTTTCTTGATCTGTTTCTTGTTTCGCTTGATTTCGACGACTTCTTCCGTTGGGATCAACACCTGAAAGATCTTGTTCTGCAGGCCAAGGTTCGTGACTGCCTTCTCTAAGGCGGCCTTCACCTTGTCCTCATGGCCTGAGTAGGTATGAATCACGTACCATCCACGTTCCATAACGGGTTACAACAGAACCGCCAGGACCCTCGTCAACACCAGATCAATCACCCCGACAAAGATCGCCACGACGATCACCAGCAGAATGATCACCACGGTGGAGGCGATCACCTGCTTCCTCGACAACCAGTTGACGAGTTTGAGTTCGTTCCATGCTTCTTTAAAAAATTGAACAAGTGGTGGCACTCACTGCTCCCATACTGGCGGGGGTGGTAGGACTCGAACCTACAGGACCGGTTTTGGAGACCGGCCGTTTAACCAATTAACGGACACCCCCTTAAATCGCGCCCTCATGCCTTCGGCATTCGGGTCTGAAGACCGCTGCTTCGTAGGAATTGCTACGCAGCGGCGCTCGCCAAGGGGGAACCTAGGTTCCCCCATTCCTCGGCGTTCGGCGGTGCTCTCTACGATTTCTTCGCGAAACGTTTCCGGCCGCCTCACTGAACCCACTCCTGGATCTCTCGCCCCGTGAATCGTTTCCCCAAACAAGGAATCCATACTCCCTTGGCTGTCGCTCGCTGAACTCTCCCCTGAAAGGAACGTTGTTCGAAGCGGTGCTCGTCGCTGAACTCCTCCCCAAGAGGTAATCCTTAAAAAGACATAAAAAGGCCCCTCGCGAGCCGAAGGGTGATTTTATTGTACCGAACTTTTGCATTGTCTGTCAATCTAAATGCTATTTGGTCTCTCGGTGGAGGGTCTGATGCCCACAGGCCCGGCAAAACTTCTTAAGCTCGAGTTTGAACTCCTTCTTCTTCCCACGGGCAAAGTGATAGTTCCGGCGTTTGCATTCACTACACGCTAACGTGACGATAACCCGC
This sequence comes from Elusimicrobiota bacterium, assembly GCA_016196785.1. Lineage (GTDB taxonomy): Bacteria > Elusimicrobiota > Elusimicrobia > 2-01-FULL-59-12 > JACPXA01 > JACPXA01. Next base: position 24,160 of record JACPXA010000263.1, on the reverse strand, counting down.
TCAGCCACTGGAATAACTCCTCTTAGCCGAAATGACTACACTGGAGCTGGGGACGGGAATCGAACCCGTGACCTCGTGCTTACCATGCACGTGCTCTGCCGACTGAGCTACCCCAGCCTCTAACGGAGCGGGTGACGGGAATCGAACCCGTGTATCCTCCTTGGAAGGGAGGTGTTGAGCCACTCAACTACACCCGCCTAGTCACCGACGAGAGTGTACCAAACTTGTCCTAGGGCGTCAAAGTGGGCTTCTCTGGGGAGACAAACTGGAAGCTACGCATGATCTGCTCAAATTCTACGAGGTACTTGAGAAACGTCTCAACTGGCGCCTCACAGAGCAGGACATAGCCAACCTTCCCGCGGACCACACACAGGATGCGCCGCTGGACCCTGCCCCCGGAGACACGATCGAGGAAGGCGGGCCCTGCCGGATACGAGACCTGCTTGCCGGCCGGCTTGGGTACCCCCCACTGTTTCTCAACGGACTGACCGAACTCCAGCGGCGTCATCTCCTTTTCCAAGGGTTGCCGTTGGAGCTCTCCCCGCGCTTGCTGATCCGGCGAGACAAAACCGACGAGCGAACGCACGCGACTATTATCCAACGTCCAGTGGGGAGGCACTTCCAACTTGAGTCCATAGACGGGATTCATATAACGGCGTCCTTCCACACGGCCACGTTCTGGTGGCTCCCCAGTCGGTAGTTTCTTCCGCATCGCGAGATATTGATCTGCATGATAGGCCAGTGGCGCACTCCGTAAATCGGTCTTCGCGAGCCATCGTTTCGCCAGCCGGATGCGTTGTTTGGTAGGGGGGTGGGTCCGATAGAAGAGCTCGACCCGCTCAGCCGGGATGGATTCCTCTTCTTCCAGCCGTTTGAGGCGTTGAAGAAAGGTCACCATGGCCTCGGGGTCGTACCCAGCCCGCAAGGTATACCGCAACCCCGCTTCATCCGCCTGCAGCTCATACTCGCGACTATACCCGAGCGCGTAGAGGCTAGCCAGGGTACTCGACGCCTGTGCCACCATTTCCGCCGCCGCTCCCCCCAGGGTTGTTCCCACGGTAATCGTCCCCAGCGCCACCAAAAACGCCAACCCCATCTGCCGTTCGAGCATGCTAATCCCATGCCATGCCGCCACGTGACCTACCTCGTGGGCCAGGACCGCCGCGAACTCCGCCTCATCCGCTATGACCGCTAACAAGCCACGCGTCACGAAGAGAAACCCTCCCGGCGCAGCGAAGGCATTCACAACCTCGGTGTCAAGGATGGTCACATGGTAGGTTAAACGAGGACGATCTGAGGCCTCAGTAATCTTTCTGGTCACTGCCTCCACGTAGGTTTGCACATCCGAGCTCTTGAAGACGCTATACTCCTTGACGATTTCTTCCTTCACCTGTTGCCCAATATGAATCTCCGTCTTCTCGCTGATGAGTTTGACTGAAGGACGGTGGGTGACGAGGTTCCTGGCGCATCCTCCTCCACCCCAGACATTCAAACCGAACAAGGCGAGGGAGGAACACACCGCCGTCCACCGTTGTGCTCTAGGAGCCTGTCTGAGTATGGCTTTCATGGCGAACCGGCGGCTGTTGTGCCGAGCCAAGGAAAGCGAGCGAGGGCATACTTGACGACGGAACGTATGCCGAGCGAGCTTGACGCCGGCGCAGGCCAACAGCCTGCCGGTGCAGCCGAAACGGAATACTCGGACAGGCTCCTAAAACACACGCTGTTCGTGATTCCTCTGAAAAAAAATAACGGCCACCCTCAGGGTGAACCCGGGGGTGGCCCTGCGGGAATGATAAAAACAGCCTAACGGTCTTCTAGCGAGATGACGATTCCACCAACCTTCCCGGCAATGATGTTGTAAACCCAGGCCATCAAGGCATTCACCAACGCCCCCACGCCCCCGTAGAGCACCGGTGCCAGAACGAGTGAGACCCCTCCCTCCAACCACTGTTTGTTGAAGAAACTGACGATGGCGAGGACGATCCCGACGATGACTCCTACCACCAGCCCCAAAACGGCCGATATCTTCAAGACCGATCCAACCCCTACACGATTAATGCGTTTCTCCATTCGTAACCTCCTTTAATTCTGGACGGGGGAGGATTCGAACCTCCGAAGGGCGTCAGCCCGCCAGATTTACAGTCTGGTGCAATTGGCCGCTCTGCCACCCGTCCGGCCCTTGAACGGCGTGGCCTATCATACCAAATCCGACGACGGGGATGTCAAACGAGTTTTCTCCCACACATGAGTAAAGCCCTTGTGGCAAAAAAGCCCCGATGCAAGGATTTGCGATCAAAAGTTTAGGCTACCGGCCTTTGCCCCAGGTCTTTTCTAGGAAGGTCGCGCGGCCAGAGCCGGCGCGGTAGGCTTTGTAATGCGCTGGGCTCTTCTTGTAATATCCCTGATGATAGTCTTCCGCAGGGTAAAACGTCGAGGCTGGGACGATCTCCGTCACGATAGGCTTGGGGAACTTGCCGGATTGTGCAAGCTTCGCTTTGGACGCCTGGGCCAGCGTTCGCTGCTCCTCTGAGTGATAAAAGATAGCGGTCCGGTATTGGGTGCCGACGTCAGCAAACTGGGCGTTGGTGGTTGTGGGATCAATGTTGCGCCAAAAGACCTCGAGGAGCTTGTCGTAGGAAACCTGGGTGGGATCAACGAGGACCTGCACCGCTTCGGCATGGCCGGTGGTCCCAGAGCAGACTTCTTCATAGGTAGGATTCGCCTTGTGGCCGCCGGTATAGCCAGCGGTCACCCTGACCACCCCAGGCAATTGTTCAAAGGGCGGCTGCATACACCAAAAACATCCCCCGGCAAACGTCGCTTTCACTAGGCTTCTCCCGCTGGGTGTAGTCTGGCCTGCCTGTTGCTGTATCGCCTCACTCATCGTGGCGTGTCCTCCAATCGCTACCGCCAACAGAAGCGCTGCCAATAGGTGCATGGCCTACTGAATGAAGTGGACGTGAAACGTCAATGGGGCTGAATCATGGGAAGCTCGATCTCCTGCAGCTTGACCTGCTGGTACCGGTCCGTGAACGCAAGCGGTTCAGGGTTGTGGGGTGGCTGACATTGATGGGAGAGCGCGGCGGCGAGATCTTGGAGATCCTCGGGACCCTGAGCATCGGACCACTCCACGTAATCGAAGTAGAGGTCCGGATACCGCTGAAGCAACGCTTCCACCGACGGCTGCTGAACACCTTGGAGATGCGCTCGCAGCGCTTCCGCCATATTCCGATGCGCGAGTCCGAGATACAGCACCTTCGCCTGCCCGGCGGCATCGAATGTCACAAATTCGAAGACCCCCGGGCTCTCAGGAGCATGGTTCAGGATGGCTTCCTCTTTATACCGAAAGCAGCGCGGGGACATCGTGTAGCGAAAAATCCGTTCACTCATCTTTTCTCACCCATTGTATTGTACGTCTTTTCGGGCTGGGGGTTAGCCCCCTTTAATAATGAGCCGGCGAGAGGACTCGAACCTCCAACCAACTGCTTACAAAGCAGCTGCTCTACCAGTTGAGCTACGCCGGCGTTTTATTCTCTTATGCGGACCTGCCATTCGTTCAGTAGGAACAGTTTGTGACGGAAGAACGCATCGTTCTTCCCTTTCAGAAAAGACTTGAGCAGGGAATTGACAGCCGTAGGATGAGGATTCCGCAGATCGATGAGGAGAACTCCTACCGCTTGCTTGGGCGGGAAGACTAGAATATTCCCAAAATCCTTATCCAGGGTAAGAATAATTCGCTGTTCGCGTCTAGCAATGCGAACTAGCTTGTCATCGGGCAATCCAAACCAATGCTCTTCCTTTACATCGAGGACATCGTGACCTAACAAACGGAGGAACTGAACCGTAGAATGTGCTACATTTTCATCCACAAGAAACTGCATGGAGAAGGCTCAGCTTGCCTTTTTTAAAATCACGTACTCTTTCTGCAGCAAGAACGCCGCGTACCGAGTCGCGGTTAGAACGTCTTTCTCGGTTAGCTGGGGGTACTCGGCCACGATCTCAGCCGGTGTCATACCAGAGGCTAAGAGGTCTAGAATAAAGCTCACCGCGATTCGGGTGCCTTTGATGATGGGTTTTCCCCCCAGGATCCTTGGATCAACAACAATGCGTTCCATGAATGTCTCCTCCTTGATTTGTGATGGTAAGATTGTAGCAAACCTTTCCCGCGCTATGATTCAGGGAACGCGTTTGTGTAATGCTCCCCTTTTAGTTCCCCCGGTCACCTCTAAATGTATCAAGCGATGAAAGGCTTGCGTAGTCACCTCAAAATTGCCTTCATCATTTACTGGGGATGTCAAAAGTAGGATAAGTCCAGAAAATCAGGGCTTCTTTCTATGGGTGTCATTGATCAGGACGGAAAAGTGTCTACCTCCCTCAAGAGAAGACTCAAATGAATTAGCCGCTACTATATCTTCGAGACCATCCTTATTGATATCCCCCGAGTCAACCGCCGTAGGGATAAAGCCTGCCCCGAAGTGTTGCGCAGGCTGAAATGAACCATCCCCGTTGCCGAGCAAGACGGCCACGGTGTCTGAACCCCGATTAAACCATGAGCTGACCCTCCTCATGTCATGTCCGTCTGTTACGGCTAAGTCCAGCTGGCCATCACCATTGAAGTCGCCAATCGTGGCTCCTCCTGGGGCTCTTCCGAACCTAACCGTCCGTGGTGCTTGAAACGTCCCATCGCCATTCCCTAAAAAGATCGCCCCATCCGGTGAGTCCCTAACGACTACTAGATCCTGTCGGTCGTCACTGTTAAAGTCTCCGGGAACGATCGAGATCACCTCCCAACCCACTTGAAGCGTTTGACCCCTTCTGAATGTGGCATCCCCATTTCCCAGGAAGATAACCAAGCCCTCTGAGTAAGACGGCCCCCCTACAGCAAGGTCAGTTCGGCGATCGTTATTGAAATCCCCCACTACCAAAGGACCAACAGATTCGCGCAATCCAGTAATGGGGAAGGTGATCCGAAATGTCCCATCGCCGTTTCCCAATAAGGCGGCAACATCCCACAAGGCCAGGTCGTTAGGTGATCGACAGGTGACAGCAAGGTCTTGATGACCATCCCCATTAAAATCACCCGCACCAAGAGAACCAAGGAAAGCTCGTGGTCTCACCATAACCGTCTGACTCCTCCGGAAAGTCCCATCTCCGTTCCCAACAAAGACATCAACGTCGTCATGAGAAAGCCCGGAGTCATAAAGATACGTCAAGGCCGCAAAATCTGGACGGCGATCACCGTTGAAATCGCCCACCGAAATGGAACGAGCACCCGCTCCTGCAAGTTCGAGATTTCGCTCAAATCTGAAAGTCCCATCTCCCTCCCCTAGAAAGACGGATAGTGCATGAAGACGTGATTGGCTATCGCCAATCACGACATCGAGATAGCCATCTCCATTGAAGTCCCTGAGAACTAATGAGTCGCCATCACCTAAATCCCGATGCTGCACCAGGTTGGCCGTTTTCACCGTCCCATCGCCATTGCCCAAAAGGATAGACAGTGTGGCCGATCCCCGATTCGTCAAAGCGACATCCTGCAAACCGTCTCCATTAAACTCCCCGATCGCGACTGACGATGGTAGTCTTCCTGCGTAGACAGTCCGAGCCGGTCGAAACGTCCCATCCCCATTCCCCAGGGCGATGGACAAAGTATCCGAATACGATGGGTGATCTAAACCACATACGACCGCCAGGTCTTGTCGGTCATCACCGTTAAAGTCTCCAATAGCAACTGAAACGAGGCCCATCCTTCCGATGTCTACCGGGGATGCCACTCGAAACGTACCATCTCCGTTGCCAAGCTTAATGACTATACGGTCTAACCCATCAAAAGGGGCGATCGCCAAATCCTCTTGGCCGTCATCATTGAAGTCTCCTACAGCAATCGACCGGATTTCTGGTTCTGCTGTTTCAAGGGTCGCTATTCGAAATGTGCCGTTGCCTTCTCCTAAAAGGATGGAAACTGTCGATGACCGAGAATCGGAATCTCCAACCGCCAGATCTAGATGGCCATCCCCATTGAAATCACCTACCGTGACCGCCTCAGGCTTACGTCCAACCGATATGATCTGCCCTCTTCGAAAGGTTCCATCCCCATTGCCTAGATGGATCGACAGCTCATTTAAATTCGCCGTCGTTACTGCCAAGTCTAGCCGTTGATCGCTGTTGAAATCGCCGACCGCGACTCCCCTGGGACCACTTCCGCTAATCCCTATCCACTCACCTTGTCGGAAGGTACCATTCCCATTACCAAGGAGAATGTACACAATGGCGCTACCTGCCATGACCACCACAAGGTCTTCTCTCCCATCACTATTGAAATCGCCCGTGGCCACTGCCCAAGGATTTCTACCAAGCCCTATAGTTTGAGCTTCTTGGAGTATTCCATCGCCGTTACCGAGAAAGACTGTGAGTCTGTCATCCAACGAATTAACCGTAACTGTATCTTGTATTCCGTCATTATTAAAATCGCCGAGGACCACCGACCGAAGTCCATGGCCGTCCCAGATCTCTGCTGATGATTGAGGGCCGCGCCCGATCAGATAATCTCTACGGGCGATAAATGACACCCCTCCTTTTGCAAACAGCGCTCCGGTGAGTAGGGGGTGGACAGCCGTAACGGCTGACAAGAAAATAGCGCCGCTTTTTATCCAGCCCATCCCGACCTCATTGTTTTGAAATGGCTTGCATGAATAGTTTTGTCTCTTTTATGATTGATTGCAAGGGTTTTTTACGACCAAACGCATTTGCAAAAGTGTCTGCTTGTGTAGGGCAAGACCTATTTTTGAGAGGATGTCGTCCGTTGACGATGAATTTCATACAGCAGGATTGCGGTGGCGGTGGCGGCATTGAGGGACGCGACCTTGCCGGGCAGAGGGACGCCGAGGAGGTCGTCACAATGGGCTTTCAAGGAGGGGCGCAGCCCTTTGCCTTCGCTCCCGATGGCGAGTGCCAGGGGCCGCCGGAGGTCAACCGTCCAACAGGGGCGCCCAGTTGGATCCGCCCCGATGAGCCAAAACCCGGCTTCTTTGAGTTGGTCGCTCGCCTGGTTGAGGTTGGTCACGCTGAGGATCGAGACATGCTCGGCAGCGCCCGACGAGATCTTCATGACCGTTGGCGTCACCCCCACTGAACGCCACCGAGGGAGGATAACCCCCTGGACGCCAAACCCCGCAGCGCTGCGCAAGATGTGCCCCAGGTTATCAGGAGAAGTCAGCTCATCAAGGAGGAGCACAACGGGGTTCGTGCTCTGCCGAACCTGAGGTAACCATTCATTCAGGTCCTGCATGGCAATTGGCGAGATCTCAGCGATTACTCCTTGATGGTGTCCCAGGACAAGACTCCCAGTGTGGAGAACACCAGAACTCTTGGAAGGAAGTCCTCCGGCATGCTGACGGAGAAACCGATCCAAGTGGGGGTGGGGGACCCACCGAAACGGGACCCCGGCCTGACGAGCGAGCGTGACAATCTCCTGAAGGCCGGCCCCGTGCGCCCCCTGAGCGAGCCAGAGGCGACGGATCTCCCGTCCCCTGGCCGACAAGGCCTCCAGGACCGGCCGCCGTCCATAAATGAATGCCTCACTCACAGAGGTTAGAGAGCCGGGGCCGGCGTGGGTGCCCGCCCTCCTCATGTCCGCTGCTTGAGGCGGGGGCCGGCGGGGGTATCCTCCACCACAAACCCGAGGGCCTGGATCTTTAGCCGAATGGCATCCGCGGCGGCCCAGTCCTTACGCTGCCGCGCCGCTTCTCGTTGAACCAGCAGCTCTTGCAGGTGATCCTGGCCCTGGGGTTGTAGCCGCGTTGCATCCAATCGAATACCGAGCACATCGGCCATCCGATACAAGAGCCGGATGGTGGCCACCAAACAGGCAGGGGAGGCCTTGGTGCGCGTCAACTGGTTGAGGCGATGGACAACCCGGTGCCACTCGGCGAGGGCGATCGGGGTGTTGAGGTCATCCTCCAGCGCCGCCTTGAAATTGGCCTCGTGGAATTCGAGCTCGCGCTCGAGCTCCTGGGGAATCTTCATCGGCTCGCTGGTCTGGATCACGTCAAGGGTCTCGTGTGAGGGGAGCGCTGCCTGCGCATCAATCACGGCGTTGAGGATCGCGAGGAGGGCGCGTTTGGCTTGGTCAAGCGCCTCCGGGGAAAAATCGATGGGAGCACGATAGTGGTGGGAGACCAGGAACAGCCGCACCACCTCCGGCCAGTAGCGCGTGAAGATTTCCTGGAGCGTGAAGAAGTTCCCCAAGGATTTCGACATCTTCTCCCGGTTAATGGTCACGAACCCGTTGTGGATCCACCACCGCACAAACGGCTGCCCGCTGAAGGCTTCGCTTTGGGCAAGTTCGTTTTCGTGGTGGGGGAAGAGCAGGTCCTGACCACCGCCGTGGATATCGATGGGTACCCCGAGGTACGCCATGCTCATCGCAGAACACTCGATATGCCAGCCGGGGCGCCCTGGTCCCCAGGGAGAGTCCCAGGCGGGTTCACCGGGTTGGGAGGCCTTCCAGAGCGCGAAGTCTAACGGGTCGCGTTTTCGGGGATCAACTTCGACTCGAGCGCCAGCCAATAACTCTTCCGTGCACCGGTGAGAGAGCCGCCCGTATCCGGCAAACCGCCCGATGGCAAAGTAGACATCCCCATCCACCCGATAGGCGACCCCTTTCTCCAGCAGCCCTTGGATCATCTCGAGGATGTTTGGCCGATGGTCAGGGTCATTGATGTGTTGGGTGGCGAGGGGATAGGCGTCAGCCCGCAGGACGTTGAGACGATCGAACTGGGTAAAATAGTCGGCGATGTATCGTTGGGCGAGCTCCTTGGGGGATTGATGGGTCTCCCGGGCGCGCTGGATGATTTTATCATCAACGTCCGTAAAGTTCTGGACGTGACGGACGTGATACCCCCCATAGGTCAGGACCCGGCGCAGCAGATCGAACACCACATAGGAACGGGCATGCCCGAGATGGCAGGCATCATAGGGGGTGATGCCGCACACGTACATGGCGACGGTGGCTGGACGAAAGGGGGTAAAGGACGAGACGGTCTTACTCAGGGAGTTGTAGAGGGCTAGTCCCATGCGATCTTTCTAGCGGCGGGCTCGAGGGGCGATGAGCGCGACAGCGGCTGCGGCGATCCCCTGCCCACGACCAATGAACCCGAGCCTTTCACCGGTGGTCGCCTTCAGGTTGAGCGCCTCAAGGGGCACCTGCAGATGTGTGGCGATCTGAACCTTCATCCGGGGGAGGTACGGGGCCAACAGCGGGGCCTCCGCCAGGATCGTACTGTCCAGGTTGACCACGCGCCATCCGCGTTGCGTAAGAAGACCCCGTGTTTGCTCTAACAACCAGAGACTCGAGACCCCGCGGAATCGAGGATCGCTGGGAGGAAAGTGTTGCCCGATGGATCCCAAGCCAGCGGCACCGAGGAGGGCGTCAATCATAGCGTGGAGCAACACATCGGCATCGGAATGGCCGGCCAAACCCCGTTTGAAAGGAATGGGTATCCCCCCGAGTATTAAGGGCCGACCTCGAACCAGCCGATGAACGTCGTACCCAATTCCTACACGCATTGGAGCGAACAGCGCCGACGGTGCTGCAGGATGAGATGCGCGCGTTCGAGATCATGCGGGGTGGTGATCTTGATGTTCTCCTCCGATCCCAGGACTACTCGTACCGGGGCGTTCAGCCGTTCCACCAGCTGGGCATCATCCGTCGGATGCAAGTGACGGGGTCGCGCGGCGAGCGCCCGCTCTAAGAGGTCCCGACGAAACACCTGGGGGGTTTGCGCGAGCCAGAGACGGTCGCGGGGTGGGGTCTCGGTGATGATTCCGGTATGGACCACCTTAATGGTGTCGGTCACCGGGACCGCGGCGATGGCTGTCCCCCAGCGTCTTCCAGCGATGAGGCACCGTTGGATCGTCGCTTGATCAATCAACGGCCTGGCGCCATCATGGATAGCGATGAGTTGGGCTTCAGGCGAGAGTGCCGCCAGTCCTGCGGCCACCGAGTCGGTGCGTGTCCGTCCCCCAGGCGCCACGTGCCGCACTTTGCTAAAGCCCCAGCGGGGGATGTGCTCGCGAACCCATCCTATCCTACGAGCGGGAACGACGAGGCTGATTTCCTGGACGCTCTTGACTTGCTGGAAGGCCGCTAAGGCCCAGGCCATGAGGGGACGGCCCCCCAGCTTCACGAACTGTTTGGGAGTCGTTCCACCAAAGCGCCGCCCCGCGCCGGCGGCGACGATGATGGCGGCGATGTTCAATGAGGGGCCGTGGGCTCTCGATCTTTGGGACGGGTAAAGATCATCCGTCCAGCAGAAGTCTGAAGGACAGAGCTGACAACGACCTCGATCTTCTTCCCGAGCACGCGTCGCCCGTCCTCGACCACCACCATGGTTCCGTCATCCAGGTACCCGACCCCCTGATCCCGTTCCTTCCCCTCTTTGGCGACCACGATGGTCAGCGCTTCCCCGGGCAACACCACGGGTTTGAGGGCGTTCGCCAGATCGTTGACGTTCAAGGTCACAACGCTCTGAATCGCCCCGACCTTGTTCAGGTTGAAATCGGTGGTCACCACTTTGGCCCCCAGCTCTTTGGCGAGCTGGATCAGCTTGGCATCCACCTCTTTAAGATCGGGGTAGTCCCGATCAAGGACCTTCACCGGCACCTCAGGGTTCTCTTGCAGCCGGCGAAGAACCTCCAAACCCCGCCGTCCCCGCACCCGTTTCAGCGTATCCGAGGAATCGGCGATCTCCTGCAGTTCCCTGAGGACAAAGCGCGGGACCACCAACGTCCCTGTCAAAAACTTGGCCTCGCAGACATCCACGATCCGCCCATCAATGATCGCCGACGTATCCAGCACCTTCACGTCCTGTCCCCGGCGGAGCGCTCCTTTTTTTGTTAAACCCCCGCGATCTAATTCTTCCAGCTCCTGCTGTCGCCGCACCGCAATGATCATCCCGAGGTAGGTGCACACGATATAGATCAGCGCGGAGTAGCGTTTCACCATGGCCGAGAGGCGGGGATCATGGACGATCAGCACCCCTTCATTAATAAACCAGGCAAAGATCAACCCGAGACCAGCTCCGATCACCCCAAAGAGAACGCTCGTCAGGGAGACCCGTTCCATCACAATCTCAGTCAAGATGATGAAGATCGCCGCCCCGACCCCCACCAGGATCCCCATGGCATCCCGAGAGACCTGAAACCATCCGATCACGGGACCCAGGAGAACCGCCATGAGACGAAAAACCCAGATCAACAAGGCCTTCACCTCCTTTGCTCAGCGAGAGAGACTGACAAATCCGAGGAGATATGCGATGTCCTTATCTTCAAAGAACAGATTGAGCGATCCCACCACATGGCGGGTCTTGCGCAGATCCTCTACCCCTATGCCCGCATAGAGCCACGAGGTCAACCCGACCCGTCCTCCCAGATTGACCACCGCCCCCCCTCCAGCTTTCGATCTTTCCGGGTTTCATCCCGATTAAAATCATACGCCTCACCCGCCATCTCGAGTCGCTGCCGCCAGCCGGGCTGCCGCCAGAGCGGCCATAAGGAAATTGCCACCCCACCGCGCGAGCGGATCGCCCCGGCCTGGATCGTTACCGGCCCCAACTCTTTCCCCAGGAGGGCGGTGATGGTGTTCCGCTTTTCGATCGTGTCCTCCGGTTTGTCCTTCGTCCCAAGGTTATGACCCATGAGCCGGTAAAACTTATCCGCGCGCGGCCGGATGACGATCCCCGCGTCCACCCGCGTTTCCTTCTCCTTGGGATCGTACCGCCCACGGAAGTCCCAATAGGTGCGGATCAGGGTAAATCGTCCCAGGACATCCCGCAGTTGCTCAGTTGACTGTTTAAGGGAGGAGACGGTTTGTTGAACCTCTTCCCCCACCTGTTTGTTGGCCACCAATTTCCCCAACGCCCCTTCCCCGCGTTCCACCATCCCCAGAATGCGATCAGAGCGCTCCATCACCGACCGAATCCTGACCAGGGATTCTTTGACATCCTCCTTCCGACTCGCAACCACCTCACGGAGGTCCCGCAGGAGTCCCTTGAGATCCGCCGAGGCGTCCCGAAGGTTTTGGACAAGCTCTACGAGCTCGGTTTGCTGCAGTCCCACCGCAGCATCCAGCGCTTCAGACACCCTGCGTAAATGCGCGATCGTTGCGTTCAAATTCTCACCCAACGTCGCCATTCCATCCTTGCCTCCAAACAGCGAGGACAGGTGTTCAAAGAGCCGGTCGAAGGAAGGGGACGTTTGCCCTCGAATGGTCTCCCCGTCTTTCAACCGCGGTTGATCGGGCGTCCCTGGCATGATCTCCAGAAATTTTGTCCCGATGATCCCGGTGGCACGAATCCGAGCGGTGGCGTTTCGGTACAGCCGGCACTCACGTTTGATCCATACGGTGACCCGCGCATGCGTCCCCTCAGCCAGGCTGATGGATTCCACCCGGCCAACTTCAACCCCCGCGATTTTGGCCGGCCCTTTATCCGGCAACCCAGCCGCATCGTTAAACAGAATATGGATCCGGTACCGTCGCTGGAGCTGGAGATCCCCCAGGAGGACAGCGCCTACAGCGAAGATCGCAAGTCCTACAGACACAAAGATCCCGACCCGAGTTTCGGGAGAGATCACTGGGATTTTCCAGACATGGGGCCCGCCATTGGGACTTTGATGGGTCCAACGCTCGACCCAGTGATGAACTGGCGCACCACGGGGTTCGTGGTGTGTTGAATCTCCTCAGGCGATCCGACCTGAATGATCCGCCCCTCATAGAGCATCGCGAGGCGGTTCGAGACCTTATAGGCGGATTTCATGTCATGGGTGACCACAATGGCCGTCGTCTTCAACCGTCGCTGGAGGTCCAGGATCAACTCATTGATGACGTCGGCCATGATCGGATCAAGCCCCGTCGTCGGCTCATCGTAGAGGATATAGCGAGGGGCATACGCGATGGCGCGGGCCAGCCCCACCCGCTTCCGCATCCCACCGGACAAGGCCGCCGGTTTGAGCGGTTCGACCCCCGAGAGCCCCACCATGGCGAGCGTCTCCGAGACGCGCCGTTCCAGGAGGAACTGGGGCATGGGCTTCAAGTGCCTAATCCCAAAGGCCACATTCTCCCCCACAGTGAGGGAGTCAAATAGCGCCCCCCCTTGAAAGAGATAACCAAACCGCCCTTGGACCTTCGTAAGCTCCTGTTCTGTGAGCCGGGTGATGTCCACACCATCCACCATGATTTGCCCTCGCTCCGGGCGGAGCAGCCCCACGAGGTGTTTGATGAGCACGCTCTTCCCGCACCCGGACCCTCCGATGACGGTCAGCGTCTCGCCATCCAGGATTTCTAGATTCACCCCTTGGAGCACCGGCTTGGGACCAAACGACTTATAGAGCTGCTCGACGCGGATCATCGGCCAATCCCCAACGCCACCAGTGCGGCGCTCAAGAAGTAATCGCTCACCAAGATCAAGACCATGGAGACCACCACTGCGCTGGTGGTCGCCCGCCCCACCCCCTCTGCCCCCTCCCCACAGGTAAACCCTTTATAACAGGCTGTGACCACAATAATGACCGCAAAGGCGATGGACTTAATCAAGCCATGATAGCATTCATGGAGTTTGATGAGGCGGATCTCATCCCAAAAAACGCTGGAGGGGACCCCATGCCGGACGAAAGCCACGAAGAAACCGCCGAGGACCCCGATGGAATCAGCGTACACCGTGAGGAGCGGGACCATCGTCACACAGGCGATAAACCGTGGCACCGCAAGGTATCGGACCGGATGGGTCCCCAAGGTGTAGAGCGCGTCAAGTTGTTCGGTGACCTTCATGGTCCCCAGCTCGGCTGCGATTGACGCCCCCACCCGGCCCGCGACCACAACGGCGGTGAGCACCGGCCCCAGCTCCTTGACCAAGGACAGCCCCACGACGCTGCCGATGTACAGCGGTTCATTAAAGACTTTCCGAAAGGAAAAGCCGGTCTGCAGGGCAAGCACCATCCCGGTGAACAAACTCGTCAAGGAGGTGACGGGAAAGGATCGGACGCCGATTTCCACCATTTGGGCCATGACGTTCCGCGCCTCCACCTTGTAGAGCCAGGTGATGGTCTGTCGAAAGAGCTTCGTCACCTGGCCTAAGGCCTCAGCCAAGGTCAAGAACCGCTCCCCCAGCCACCGGAGCGGCGGCTCAACGACCGATCGGACACCCTCCTTCATCCGCCTAGCCCTCCACCCATGCCCGTCACCAATCGAGGGACGCGGTGGGCAATCCCACAGAGGAGGTCGTAGCTGATCGTCCCGGCCCGCGCCGCCACCTCCTCCGCGGTGAGGCGCTCCGCACCTTGCGTCCCGACGAGGACGACCTCCTCCCCTACCTCACAGTGCCCCAGGTCGGTCACGTCCACCATCGTCATGTCCATGGTCACCCGCCCCACCACGGGAACCCGCCGTCCTTGGATGAGGACCTGGCCCACGTTCGAGAGCTGCCAAGGGTAGCCATCCGCATAGCCGACCGGGATGGTGGCAATTCGGCTCTGTCGGGTCGTGGTAAAGGACCGTCCATAACTGAGGGAATTCCCAGCGGGCAACTGCTTCACAAAGACCACCTGCGTTTTCCAGGTCAGGACCGGTTCCAGCGGCAACGCCGGTGTGCCGAGAGGCTCAGGCGTTGTGCCGAAAGGCTCAGGCGTTGGTCGGCCGACAAATGGCTGAATGCCATACATCGCCAGCCCCGGCCGGACCAGGGTCCAATGACTCTCAGGATACTGGAAGAGTGCGGCGGAGTTGGCGGCATGGATCCATCGCCCGGCCCAGCGCAATGCCTGAAACGCCTGGACCACTTGCGCAAAGGCGGTGAGCTGCTCGCGGGTATATGCGGGGTCACTCTCGGCGGCGGCGAGATGGGTGTAGAGCCCTTCCAGCTTGAGCCCCGGCAACGCGTGGATGCGCCTCAGCGTGGAGAGGGCGTGGGCAATGCTCACTCCGATCCGGCCAAACCCCGAGTCAATCTTCACGTGAACCGGGATCCGTTGCCGGCGTTCCTGTGAGAGACGGTTCAGCGCCTCCGCCATGGCCAGGCTTGCCACCGTCGGGCTCAAGCGATGCTTCCATAAGAGCGGGAGCACCTCATAGGGATACAGGCTTCCCAAGATCAGGATGGGCGCGGTGACCCCCCCCTCGCGAAGCGCAATTCCTTCCTCCAAGCTGGAGACCCCAAGGAAGTGCGCCCCGGCTTGGAGCGCGGCCTGGGCGACCGCCAGGGCGCCATGCCCGTATCCGTTGGCTTTCACCACCGCCAAGATGGCGGTGTGGGGGGATAGCCGCGTTTTGATGTAGTGAAGGTTCCGTTGGAGCGCCGCGAGGTGCACCTCGACCCAACAGGGCCGAAGAAAGGGCCGCTGGCCGCTGGAGGGGGACGCCACCTTAGTTCTAGACGGCTTCGGTGACGGGAGTAGGGTTCTCAAAGCGCGTCAGATGTTTCAGGAACGTCAACTCAAATTCGCCCGTGGGGCCATTCCGTTGTTTGGCAATGATGATCTTCGCCCGACCGGCTAGTTCAGGATCATTCGGCTTATAGATCTCTTCGCGATAGATAAACACCACCACGTCGGCATCCTGCTCCAACGCCCCAGACTCCCGGAGATCGGCTAATTGAGGTCGGCCTTCCCGCCCTTTCTCTTCGGGCCGTCGGGAGAGCTGGGACAGCGCAATGACAGGAATCCCAAGGTCCCTTGAGAGCGCCTTGAGGCTCCGCGAGATCTCCGCAATTTCCTGCTGGCGGTTTTCCGTCTGACCAAGCCCCCGCATCAATTGGAGATAATCCACGATGATGAGCGCCAAGGACTGGTTCTGTCCTTTGAGTTCCGCTGCCAGGCGCCGGGCGCGGGCGCGCATCTCCAGCACCGACAACGCAGAGGTGTCGTCAATGTAGAGAGGCGCCTCGGCAATCCGACTGGCGGCAGCGGTAAGGGTATTCCAGTATTTCTTTTCGAGGAACCCCGTCCGCACCTTGTGGGAATCTACCCGTGCCTCCGCACAGAGGAGGCGGAGCATCACCTCCTGGCGGGACATCTCCAGGGAGAACAACCCCACCGGTTGATGCAGGTGGATCGTCACATGGGCGGCAAGGTTCAAACACCAGCTCGATTTCCCCATCGCGGGACGCCCCGCCACGATGATCACGTTGGACGGTTGGAGTCCCGCGGTCATGACGTCAAAGGCCGTAAACCCGGTGGGCACCCCGGTCACATGCTCCTTCCGCTGGTAGAGTTGTTCCACCGTTTCGATAACATCGTGGACCAATGAGGAGACGGGGACAAACCCACGCTCCACCTTCCGTTGGGCGATGGCAAAGACGGCTTGCTCCGCGCGGTCGAGGAGGCGGTCCACCCCATCGCGTTCCGCAAAACAGTCGGTCACGATCTGTGTGGCGGAGGTGATGAGATCCCGGAGGGTGGCCTTCGAGCGGACGATCCGGGCATAGTGTTCCACATTGGCGGCGGTTGAAAGAGCGCTGGTCAGGCTCGTGAGGTAGCTCGCCCCTCCGATATCGGTCAGGACGCGTTGCCGTTTCAGCTCCTCTGCGACTGTCACGACGTCCACCGCCTTCCCTTCGGTGAAGAACCGCTGAATCACCTCAAAGATCTGTTGATGGGCCTGCCGATAGAAGCTCTGCACATCGAGGATCTCAATGGTTTTTGCGACGGCTTCTTTTTCGATGAGCATCGCGCCCAACACCGCCATCTCGGCCTCGATGGATTGGGGAGGGAGTTTTTCGAGGAGATCAACCATGAGCAATTTCGACCTGCAGGGTAGCGGTGAGTTCCCGGGACAGGTGGACTTCCACGGTATAGGTGCCGACCGCCTTGAGCGGCTTGTCTAAACGAATGGCGCGTTTCTCGATGGGGATCCCTTGAGCGGCCAAGGCCTCGGCCAGATCGGCGGCGGTCACCGCCCCAAAGAGTTTTCCTTGTTCCCCGGCCCGGCGCTGGAGTCGGCAGGTGGTTTGGGCTAACTGGCCCGCGAGGGCTTCCATGGTCTGGTGACGTTCGAGGCGTCGGCGTTCATACCGCAGGCGTTCCGCCTCCCAGCGTTTTAAGTTAGCGGGGCTAGCCGGCAGCGCCAGCCGGCGCGGAAAGAGAAAATTCCTCGCGTAACCGCGGGACACCTCAGCGATCTTGCCGGCCTTCGCGTCCGGCGGTACCTCAGTCAGAAAAATTACCTTCATCTAGGTGCCGGTAAACGGTATGAGCGCGATGGTCCGTGCCCGCTTGATGGCCCGGGTCAACATCCGTTGGTGTCCGGCGCAGGTCCCCGTGAGCCGTCCAGATAGGATCTTCCCGCGATCCGTCACGAAACTTTTCAGGACCGGGACGTTCTTGTAGTCAATGCTCTGGACCCGATCCACGCAAAACCGGCAGGCCTTCCGTTTCGGAGGCCCCCACCGCCTGGGCCGGCCCGGCCGATCGTCGGGCCTCCTCGCGGAGGAGGACCGCTCACCCATCAAAAGGGCACCTCTTCCTGCGCCTGGGCTAGAGCTGTCTCAGGGGCCTCGGTTGGAGCCGCGCCCACCGGCGCCATCTCCTCGGCCTCCACTTCGTCAGTGTCTGAGGCCGCGGCGGCCACTCCGCCTCCCAGCCGCTCTAAAAATTGCACCCGGAGGGCGTCCACCTCCAGCCCAGACCGTTTCTGCCCGTCTTTGGTTTCCCAGTTCCGACTCCGCAATCGCCCTTCCACATAGACAGGACTTCCCTTCTTGAGCCGATCTCGACACCGCTCGGCGGTCTCACGCCACACCACCACCGGGACAAACGCGGTGTCATCCCGCCATTCGCCAGTCGCATCCTTATAGCGGCGGTTGACCGCGAGGTCGAAGCGGCACAAGGCTTGGCCTTTCGGGGTGTACCGGAGTTCAGGATCCCGCGTCAGCCGGCCCACGAGTTTCACGTCGTTCAGTTGGTGCAACCGTAACATGGTCATGTGGATGGTCCTCCTTGGGGTTCTTCGCGGGCGGCATCGGGATGTTGCGTTGGAGTCGTCGAGCCACGTGACCCCCGACTCGTCCGTCCGCCGCCGGAGGACCGAGATCCAGAAGGGCTACCCGAATAACGACCCACTCGTCCGCTGCCTCTCTCTGGCCACCCGCCTGCCCGAGGTGAAGGCGAAGCGCCCCCGCTCTGGCTATGCGAGGGTGAAGCCCCTGCCGCCCCGGCCGCGCCGACACGTTCTTTCTTGCGAGCTGCTTGCCGCCGCGGAGAGATCGCTTCCACCCTCAACACGATATGACGTAGGACCCCCTCTAACACCCGAAAGGTCTGATCTAAGGCGTGGGTCACGGAAGGAGGGGCCGCAAACTCGAGATGCACATAGAGCCCCTCCCGGTGTCCACGGATCGAGTAGGCAAAGCGCTTCAGTCCCCACCGATCCTCCTTCTGGATCTGGCCGCCTTCGCGGGTGATAGCCCGCTTGACCTTCTCCAAGATGTCATCCACTTTCTCGGTGGAGAGCTCGGGGGGACACACAAACAGCGTCTCATAGGTGTTCACGGGTAGGTCGAACCTCCTCTGTGGACAAACCCGCCGGTCTCCGGCGGGCTCGGCCCTCTCTGGCTTAGAGAAGGCAAAGGGTGATGGTATTCCCTCCGCCACGCCCTGCGCGTCGTGGCAGAGCTCATCATACCAAACCCAGGCTCCCCCCGCAAGTCAATGGGAGAAGGCGATGGTGAGGACGTCTCCATCCCGCACGGGGTAGTCTCGCCCTTCCACGCGAACGAGTCCCTGATCTCGCAGGGCTCGCTCAGAGCCAAACCGGGCCAGGTCCTGCACGGCAAAGACCTCGGCGCGAATGAACCCTCGCTCCATATCGCTGTGGATCTTGCCCGCCGCCTGGCTCGCTGAGGTCCCTTTAGGGATCATCCAAGCTCGCACCTCGGTCCCGACCACGGTAAAGAAGGGGATGAGTCCTAACGTCCGTTGGATCGCCTGCAGCACCGCATCCACCCCTGACGTGGCCACCCCGAGCGCCTCCCGAAAGGACCGCCGTTCCTCTGGCGACAGTTCCGCCATCTCCGCTTCCAGTTTGGCTGAGACCGGGACGATTTCGGCACCCTCGCGGGCGGCTCGCTCCCGAAGGGGAGCTGGGACTCCCTGCGACAGGTCTCCCTCAGCGAGATTGGCGATGATCAAGAGGGGTTTGGCCGTGAGAAACTGAAAGGGCGCCAGCGTCTCCGGGGGAAGGGACAAACGGCGGGCGGGGGTGCCCGCGTTGAACCCCTGGATCGCCTGTTCCAACGTGCGCAAAGTCTGCTGAGCGATTTCATCTCCGCTCCTCGCGGCCCCTCGCACCTTCTCACAGGCGCGCTCGGCCTGCTGGAGATCAGCGAGGAGCAGCTCGGTCAACACGATATCCACATCACGGACAGGGTTCACCTCACCCAAGACATGGCTTACCTGGAGATCCGCAAAGCATCGAACGATCAGCGCCACCGCGTCTACCGCGCGAATATGGGAAAGGAATTGATTGCCGAGCCCCGCCCCCTGGCTGGCCCCTTGAATGAGGCCGGCGATATCCACCACCCGAAGGGTGGCTGCCGTCAGTTTCTGGGGATGATAGACCTGTTCAAGGAGGGCTAACCGAGGGTCTGGGATGGACACGACGCCGACATTCGGATCCACCGTGGTAAACGGGAAGTTTTCCACGGCGGCGGAGGCGCCGGTCAAGGCGTTGAACAGCGTGGATTTACCGACGTTGGGGAGACCGACGACGCCGATCTCCACCTTAGTGGGCGGATGGTGAGGACAGAATCACCAGGTTGTCCCGGTGAATGACCTCTTCGGAGACCGCCGACTCCCCCAAGAGGTGGGGGAGCTGGGTGGTGCGCTGGCCTTTGATCCGGTGAATGTCCGCCGAGGCATAGGAAACTAACCCCCGGGCGATCTCTTGATCGTGTGGATCCACCACGCTGACCGGATCTCCCACGGTAAACTCCCCTTCCACCTGTGTAATCCCGGAAGGCAACAAGCTTTTCCCTCGGTGGACCAACGCCTCCGCGGCCCCCTGATCCACGTGGAGCTGTCCCCGAACCCTGGATCCAAAGGCAATCCACCGTTTTCGGGCTTCCAAGGTTTTTTCCTGCGGTAAAAACGTCGTCCCGACCGCCCGCCCTCGAACGACCGCCTGAAGGACCCCTGCCTGGCGGCCATCGGCGATCACCAGACGAACCCCGCTGGCTGTGGCAATCTTCGCGGCCTGCACCTTGGTGTACATCCCCCCCGTCCCAGCCTGGGACCCTGGGGTCCGACGAGCCGCCGCCTCGATGGCTGGGGTGATCTGGGTGATTTCTCGGATGATTTCCGCACGGGCATCCTGCCGCGGATCCCCGACGCACAACCCCGGCACATCGGTGAGAAAAATCAACAACGACGCCTCCACTTTCGAGGCCACGATCGCAGCCAAGGTATCGTTATCCCCGAACTGGATTTCCTCCACCGCCACGGTGTCATTCTCGTTGATGACCGGAACGACTCCTAGCTCCAAGAGGGTGAGGATCGTGCTTCGAATGTTCAGGTACCGCTGCCGGTCCTCCAGATCCTGCCGGGTCAGAAGCACTTGCGCCACCAGGATCCGATGCTTGGTAAACCGGTGCTGGTACCGTTCCATTAACGAGACCTGGCCGATCGCCGCGGCGGCCTGCCGTTCCCGCAGGCTGTGCGGCCGGTGGTGCCCTCCCAATCCCAATCGGCCAAATCCGGCTCCAATCGCCCCCGACGTGACCACCAAGAGCTCATGGCCTTCCCGCTTCAGCGCGGCGAGATCGTCTACCAACGAGTCCAACCGTTCCTCATGGATCTCGCCATCAGGCTTCGTCAGCACCGCGGTCCCGATTTTCACGACAATTCGCTGCCGCATGGTGATTTCGATCGCTTCCCTCGTGCATACATCGTACTAAAAATTGGAATACATCACGACCTCACCGCCTCTAATGCAAGAGGATGACTTCTCGATCTTCGCCTGCTTGACAGAGGATCGATCATCGACTAAACTGAAGGGGGAGACTCTGAAACTTGACCAGAAGCAACGGGAGAGTCTTTCAAAAGCGCTCTTTAATCTCAGCGGTTATGCCTTCACGGGATTCGTCATTGCCCAATTTCTCCCTCAGGCTGGCTTCCGACCATGGGTCTTTATCGGGGGTCTGGTGTTCGTCGTCATCACCATGGTGGTAGCGACCCTGCTGGCGAAAGAAGAAAAGGAGGGATAACCCCATGTGGGGCATCCTCGTCTTCTGGGTAGGAATGTTTGTCTTCGTAGTAGCAATTGGCGTGTTGGTCCTCAACCAACGAAGACATAAACGCTCGCCTTAATCTCCTTCAGACGCTCCGCTCCCCACTCTGGAGGTGAAGTTACCTCCCCCGTTTTGAGAGCCACGCTATGCTGAAACTACTATGTCCCCTTCGCGAGGAGGTCGTTGACGGATTCTCCTTGACGTAAGCGGGTCTCGAGAGAAGGTAGCGGGTGGTCAAGCCAGAAACCACCGAAAGGCACGTGGACTTGAGTACCAGTTCTGGCGAGATCGTTTATGGATCCCCCCATCGGCTTAGCCCATGGGGAAAGTCGCAGGGACCTCAACTCATCAGTTGTTAAGTAGGGAAAGACCCGCCTCTCCATCCCAAGTCCCATCAGTCCCCTCATCGGGCTTGTTCCGGGCGACCTGAGGCGCCAGATGATCCTCAGCACAACCAAGACCCCGAGCCATACCCCGTTCATCCCCCATACCAGGAACGGCGTCATCCAGCTCGTTCCTAAGGGGATGAGCTCTCCTCCGATCCCCAAGGGAAAAAGAGCAACGGACGCCGTTCGGATCCTGTACCCTCGCTCATTAAAGTTTGAGGGGAAGGGAAGGAGGTCGCCCATCAGGTCAGTGCGTTTGCGCCACTTCAGAGTCTGTTGGAAGGCAGCCTCGGCGTCTTCACGAAACGGGGTGTCCCACAACTGGCGGAGGACAAAACGGTTTCCCGGATGAGTGATCTCGCCGATAGCAGCAATCAAGCCCTTGATCCGCTGTGGATCATCAACCTCCCCTGGAGAAAGGAGCTTGTCAAGCCGCTCATAGAGCGTGAGGGCAGCCAAAGGATTCCTCCCCAACGCGAGTTTCTGCACTTCGGTATCCTCAAGGTCTGCAAACAGCGGCTGGGGAAGGTACTCCAAGTACTCAGCCCATTGTTGGGGATACGCATAGCGCTTCTCTGAAAGATACTTCCTGCCATGCTGAGATAACCAGCCGGCCACTTGTCGCAACCGTGACACTGATTCTATACTAGAAAGGTAGGTCCACAAGGCCTCGGTCACATCACTCCGACGCAAAAAATTCTTTCGTTCATCCCGGCCCAACGCCTCCGACCAGTCCAGTACGTTGAACTCCATTAAGGTAAACAAGAGCCGACCGGCCACCGCCCGCGCATGGCCATCTTGGGCGCTGGCCACAGCAAAGGCGGCATTAAGAATCAGGGGAAACATCGGCGGATGCCCTGCCGACGTCCACTGCCTTTCAGTCTCTTGATTCCAGCCGTGCAATAGCAACTGAAGACCCAATTCCTGGACCCTCCCCTTCCCCCGGTTCAGCAAGTATTCCAGAGGAAATCCAGGGGGGTGTTCAAATGGCTCCTCACGGATCACCGCCTGAATAAGGGCCGCGATGAACTCCATCGTACGAGCCGCTACCTCGATGGGACGACCAGGAAGGGAGAGAAGACGAGCGATCTCCTTGAACGCCTCATCCTTGACTTCCAATCGGAGGTCACCCAAGAACTGCACCAGCCGCTCAAGGAGCCGCTCCTCGTCTGGATGGTGAGCCAGAGACTCCCCAAGCATTTTCACGCCCTCAATCCGCTCTGGATAGTAGTCCTCCGATGCCCAGTCTTCCGCTTTCTGACGTTCTAGGTGTAACGTCATGAGATCGCTCAACGCCTCGTGAACGTTCTGAACAAACTGCTGAAAAACCCCTGAGGATATCGAGGTGTCTGTCAAAAGTCGCGAGAGGACCCGCCGAGTCGCTGCCCGAACATCTGAGTTCTTGTGCAGGAAGAATCCTTTCAGGATGACAGGGGCCACTGTCTGGGGATCCTCCTCCCACCTTCGCAGTTCTTGACTGACGTCATTGCTTGAGAGCTCACTAATCCGTGCGATGCGTCCTTGGGTAAAATCTGGATCTTCCTGCCGGTCCATCCCCAAGAGGACGAGGAGGCTGCTTCCCTCAATCAGGGGGTGAAAAACCAGGAACGCCTCGGCCACAAACCCGCTCACCACAGCGAACACCCCGAGCAGTCCAGGAATCACCCGAAGCCGTTTGACCTGCGCCAGCACCAGGAGGATGCCTGCCCACCAGAGGAATCCACTCCCTAGCCCCGTGGGGAGCAGGTGCACCAATTGCTTCCACCAGCCAACCTCTTGGGCATAGAGCCACCCCAGGTAGCCTGCGGCGTGGAGTTTGGCCAACGGGGGGTGTTGGTGAGACCGAGCGAGTGAATGAGCTCTGGAACGTTTCATAGGGTCGGCCCCCTCTCGAACCGCCTCAAGCCGAAGTCGGAACGTGGGGTTCAAGAGGAGCTCTACTGACCGGCTATCTGGAAACTCTTCCCGGGTCCGCACGTCAATGTGGTCGAATCCTGGGAATCTCGCCCGCTGAGCTTCTGCCTTGATCTTCTCAGGGCTTCTTTCAAGATCCATAAACTGGCCGCTCACAAACCGTGCTCCCAGGGTTTGAACCTTGTAGTCAAACCCCGGAACGGGATGACGGGCTGTGGCTAACGGGTCCTTGAGCGAGATCTGTTCGCCCAGGAAGAACCGCTCCAACGGGTTCGTCGCCCCACGAAGGCGATCTAAGGACGACGGGCCACTGCGCTCTCCCTGGGTGATGTAAGGGGTGATGACCAAGTAGGGGTAGTGGTGATCCTCGAACCAACGGGTGATGCCTGGGGTATGGAACCCACCAGCGACAAGGACAGCGAGCTGAGGCTTCCCCTCACCCCCACCCTCTCCCGCAAGGGGAGAGGGAGTAAGAACTTACAAAAATCTAGACTTCTTCAACCACTTATCATCAGGATAATAAGCAAACACTAGCGATCCATCTTTGATAGTTTGAATGATGGGAGTAGCAAGACGTGTATCTAAAGC
>JACPXA010000268.1 GCA_016196785.1 Elusimicrobiota bacterium | reverse complement strand
TGGATCGCGGGGCAAGCCGCGCTATTGTGATCACAGTCTACGAACCGGATCTTAATCTGTGGGAACCCGGCTTCGAACGGAGAAAACCGAGATGAAGTGTGTAATCTGTCGGAAAGGTGAAACCCGAGAGGGACACACGGTGGCGGCGTTAAGCCGAGGATCTGCGACGGTCGTTTTTCGAGATGTGCCTGCACAAGTTTGCCAGAATTGTGGGGAGGCGTACCTGGCTGAGGCAACGACCTCTCAGCTCTTGAAGCTAGCAGAATCAGCAGCTCACGCTGGGGTGCAAGTAGAGGGGAGGGAGTATCTGGCCGCCTGATCAACCAGTCGCTTTGCCCCCTCTTTCCATGCATACCAGAGGAAGAGAACGGTTGGAACAACGGGTCATCCGGGCAGCTGAATCTGTTCTGGAGGACCAGAAGTATGTGAGCGCCGTCGACATCTTCTTGCGCATCGGTTGGCTTAACCCTGAGGCGTTGCGCCGGTGGCGTCAGGGAGGGGTGCGCTGTTTGGAGGAGGGGGTTCGGGCGAATCTCAGAAAGATTTCCCTCGTTATGGCAATCTTC
Organism: Elusimicrobiota bacterium; assembly: GCA_016196785.1. Lineage (GTDB taxonomy): Bacteria > Elusimicrobiota > Elusimicrobia > 2-01-FULL-59-12 > JACPXA01 > JACPXA01. Next base: position 2,194 of record JACPXA010000268.1, on the reverse strand, counting down.
CGCCGCTGGGCGTTTCGGCGAGGATTGAAGCCGAGCGAGACCTCTTACCTGAAGCGGACCAAGGGGCCACGGGAGGAGCTCACATTTTCAAAGAGCGGAAGCCCTGAACTTGAAAGATCCTGCCGCACCCATTACATTTCACCTGAGCTCTCTCAGAGGAAACAGGCGATCCTCCGCGAGAAACTCCACCGGCAGCCGGAGTTTGTGGTTTTCTGGGCCCGACACCCGTCTCGGTGTTTCCAGTGCCAGGAAGAGATGGGTTCGGGGCGCCTCCTTTTCCTGGAGCAGGGAGAGCCCCTTTGCCTGGGTTGCGCCGGATTGGATCATCTGGTTTTCTTGCCCAGGGGGGACTCCAATCTGACTCGCCTTGCCAGGTCTTACAGCAGCCGCTATGCCGTTGTGGTCCGGTTCAGCCGAACGCGGAAGCGCTACGAAAGGCAGGGGTTGCTTGTGGAGACACAAGCTCTTGGAAGGGCAGAGGCAGAAGTCCGGTCGCAGGATTCTTCGCAAAAAGGGGAGCCCAAGGGCGCCGTGAGGCGCGCAAAGGCGGCGATGGAGGCCTTGGAAGTTTCGGAAGGCAGAGCGGGTGGGTTCTAAGCGAAGGCCTTCCGGCAGGGAGCCGAAGGTCCTCCACGGAATCTGGCTTCCCCCCTCCTTGGGGTCGGAAGCAACGGGAATTTTCTTCCTGTGGGCCGAAGGGTTTGGGCCTAGCCGACGGCTTAGCCGGACGCCTCCCACAGCGCATCCCTTTGTTCTTGCGCCAGCCGAGCTCCAGGCTGACCTGCCATGACTCCGTGAGGCGCCGGAGGGTGAGCAGGATCTCTACCTTCCCACCCAGGGAACTATCCCCCAGGCGTCTCATCCCTTGCTTCGAGAGGCGCCGGAGCCCACAAGGATTGGGCCGATCACTCTGTCTGCTTGGAGGGTCAGGGGCTTAATCCTTCGGCCTGACCAGATCGTCTCCTGGCTGATTTCTCTTCCGGGTCAGGAGGATCTCCAATCCCGTGGACTGGTTTTAGCCGACAATCTCCGCTTCTGGCAGGCCGCTGCCCATTGGGCACTGAGGATCTTGTTGGAGGAGCAGTTCCTTCCAGGCGTCTCCCAATGGAACGAAAACGGATCGAAAGAAGCGGGATGGGAACCGCTTCTGGATGCACCGGGAATCTCGGAAGCGGTGCAGCATCTGGTGGAGTCGATGCCCCCAGTCTGTTTATCTTTCTCCTACGAGCCGCCTATTAGAAAAACGGGTGTTACGGCGCAGGAGCTTCTCCATGGGTTCCTCCGCAGTACCGTGGATGCAGAGGTTCGTCTCAGCCTCACCGAAGTCAGGGGCTCGCTCCCCAAGCCGAGTACGTTGCAAGACGTATGGCTGAAGATGTTGACCGAGGAAAGGTCGGATCCAAGACTTCCAAAAGAAGCCGTCAATCCTCTGGAAGAGGCCCTGGCCTCTTGGAGGCGAAGGCTCCAGGCTGCCTCTGACGACGGGCTTCGCATCTGCCTCAGGTTGCATCCTCCCGCCGGAGATTCCAAGCGGTGGCGGCTGGAATATCTTCTGCAAGCAACTTCGGATCCCAGCCTCCTCGTGAAGGCGGAGCAACTCTGGGGAAACTCCACTGCCTCCCGCAGGCTGGCCGCCCTCTGCAAGGTCAACCCGGAAGAACGATTGCTTGCCGCTTTAGGGCTGGCTGGCCGGATTTTTCCTCCCATTGAGAAGAGCTTGAAAGGACCCCGACCCAGCGTCGTTTTTCTGGATGTGGTCCACGCCCATCGGTTTCTTAAGGAATCCTCCCCCGTCCTTGCCAGCTCCGGCTTCGGGATATTCCTACCCCCTTGGTGGAAAGCCCAGGATTCACCGCGACTGGGAATCCAGCTTTCCCTTCGCCCAAAGCGGTCTTCAGAATCCTTTGGGCTCGACACCGGGCTTCAGTTGAACTGGGCGGTGGCTCTGGGTCAAGAGACGTTAACGGTTCAGGAGCTGGAAGCGCTGGCTGAAATGAAGGTTCCGCTGGTGCAGGTCCGCGGACAGTGGGTCGAGGCCGATCCAGAGGCGTTGAAGAAGGCTCTGGATTTCTGGAGGCGTCACGAGGGGCAGGATCTGACCTTGGGAGGAGTTTTCGGTCTGATCCGTCAGCAGTCTGCCCTGGGATTGGGGCCGATCGGAGTCTCCGACCTCAAGGGGGAAGGATGGATTGGC
>JACPXA010000259.1 GCA_016196785.1 Elusimicrobiota bacterium | reverse complement strand
GTCCCGTTCGGCTCCGCTGCATCGCGAAGGGAAACCCTAAAAAGAGGACGACCACGTTCGCCCAGGGATACGCCAATTTGGTTGCGAGCTCCATCGCCGCGGTCCCGACCGGCACACCAGACCGGCGAAGCCGTTCGAGATAGCGGGAGAGCTCACGCGCTGACATCTCATCCGGCGAACGGCTATCGGGAAGGAACTCGTCGGGTCGGGCGGTGAATGGGAGTTCTGTCTCCGCCATTGTCTCCTCGGCAATGATTTGGTGGCCCCTCGGTCCAAACCGGCGGCGGACAATCTGTCGGCCAACCCACCGATTCTTAAGAAACCTCGCCTCGCTGCAGACCCACTGCCGTTGGAGCTCGGCCCCCTTACCTATCTCGTCAATGATGAGCCCTTGCATCAGACCGTGTCTTGCATCAAACCAGTCAATGGTCAACCGGTACATCGAGCCGGTCGCCATCACGAGCTGCTTCCCTTCCTCCTTGGGCCCCACCGGCAAATGTTTAATCGTCCCTCGATAGATCCTGACCGCATGCTCATTGATCTGGGGTAGAAGAGTTTCAGTGAATCCGAATGACCCCACCGCAATCACCGACGTCGTCACAATCAACGGGATGAGGACACGGAAGGGATGAACGCCGCAGCTCTTGAGGGCGTTTAACTCACCCTGTTGGACCATCCGGTTCACGGCGAAAAGCACCCCCAAGAGGGTAGCGATCGGTATCACCTGGGCGGCCCAGTAGGGCACGCGAAGGAGGAGGTAGCCTGCCACATTCCACGGATGAGCATGATACTCCACAAACATCTCCAGTTTCTCAAAGAGATGTCCCACGGAAAGAAGGAGGGTGAAACTCGCTAAGCCGATGAAAAACGGCTTCAGGAACTCCACAATCACATGCCGGCTTAAGACTCTCATTAAGCGAAAGGGAGAGGCGGGGGTGATGGCGAAGTGTTGAAGAGACGTTCCCCCCTTTGGAAAAGGGGGGTGAGGGGGGATTTGGCTCGGAGAAATCCCCCTCCTTCCCCCTTTACGAAAGGGGGAGGCACGCGGGCGGGACCGCTTGGACGGTGAAGCCACCGTGGAGCGAGCCCACAAGGCGAGCGTCTTCCGGCTCCCAGCCCCTGCGGCCCCACCGCGAGCGAACGAAGCCACGCCCCCGCCTCTCCCTTCATCGCTTTGCGACCCGCCACATGAGGAGGACCGCCAAACCTAACGATATCAGGTTGGGAGCCCACAACGCGATAGGGGGGGGGGAGATCCCGCGCTCACTGAATGTGATCCCGGTAATGAGCAACAGGTAATACCCTAGCACGACCAAAAGGCTAATTCCGAACCCCATCGCCCGACTCCCCCGTTCAACCTTAAGACCGAGGCCGATCCCCAACATGATGAAGATGAAGGGGGTGACCGCAACGACGTTGCGCAAGTGGAGTTCAGTCCGAAGATGCTGGGTGGGTTGATGGGCATGCACCGCTTCTCGAAGTTGAGCCGAGAGCTCACAGCTCTTGAGCTGCCTGAGTCCGCGGGGGAGATGTCGAATCTCTCGCATGCCCAACGGGATGGAGAGCGTGTAGGTTGTGAATTTCGTCTCCGATAGCCGCACGGGGTCGGATGGATTGAAGCGGTGCAGACTGCCATCCGTCAGGGCCATCTGAATGTCTCCTGCGGTGGTGACGGTGATCGTCCCTTCCTTGGCAAAGATCCGCAGAGGGGGCTCCTGCGGGGTGAGTTTATAGATGGTGACCCCTTCCAGGTGTCGAGTCTTGCGGTCTATCTGCTCGGCATAGAGCCGGTACTCGCCCATGGGGAGGAAGGTCTGTTTTTCCAGCGAGAGCAGCGGATTGTGTTGAGCAATCTCCCACATCAGATGGCGAACACCAGCGTGGGCAACCGGTGCGACCTCCGCATTGAAGAGGATCAATCCAATCGTTACGGAGACGGCGAACACGAACAACGGCCACCCCATGGCGACGAGAGAGATTCCCCCTGAGCGGAGGGCCGTCAATTCATTATCCTCCGATAATCGTCCAAAGGTGAGGAGCGCCGCCAACAGGCACGCCATGGGAACGGTCAACGAGACCAATGTGGGAATCAAAAGGCCGATCAAATGGAGGATCTTGAGGACGCCGACCCCCTTGTTGAAGAGCAGATCGGCGATTTCGAATAACCGATCCAGCAGCAAAATGAAGGTAAAGAGAAAAAATCCAAACAGCAGATGTGAAGAAAATTCGCTCAAGATTAAGCGTGTTAAGATTTTCATATCGGTTTATTATATCAATTCAAATCTTGACAACGAAACATTCTCCTGTTACATTCAAAGCGACTTGAATAAGAAACCGAATGGGTACGGGGTGGCCATCCTGGCGCTGGCCACCCTCGCCCTCTATGGACAGCCCCCCCCGCTGGGTTTGATTTCCAGCTCCTCATCAACGACCAAGCGACGATTCTCTCTCTGGCCGACACCTTTCTCACGGCCGCCGCTGACCGAAGAAGAAGAAACCCCATCACTGGGGGAACTCTTAGAAGAGGCCCCGAGCCTCCAGTACCTCCCGGCACGCTGGAATCGAATGCGCCGGGCGCTTGAGGAAGGCCGAGCCCCAGAAACTGCGGTGACCGTCAAACCTATCATCCCTTCGACTGCGCCGGTCACCGTGGTCCCTTCCACCGGCCCCGCCCGTCCTCCGGAACCCACATTCGTTGTCGAACTCCCGTACGAATCTCGGTTGTCTATCAGAGGTAAAAAAACGATCGCGGTGACGGTCAAAACGACCAAGATCTCTGAGGCTGAGCGCGCCAGAACCCCTGGACTCGGAGCAACGCGCTCGGACTTCGATATGAAACAGACCCTCACCGTGGATATTGAGGGGAAGGTAGGACGAAAGACGACCGTGAATGTCCACTTCGATGACACCCGGGAAGACAAACGGGATATCCTTGTCACCTACAAGGGGGACAAGGATGAGATCGTGCAGGAGGCGGCCTTCGGGGACGTGACGCTCGCGCTGCCTTCCACAGAATTCGTCGGATTTAACAAGCAGGTCTTCGGGGCCAAGGCAGATCTCAAATTCAAGAGCCGTCGTTCGTTCGGCATCCCCTTGCCGTGGACCGCCGGGCGGCTGTCTCTCACGCCGGAGGCGCGGGTCATTGCCATCGGCAGCCGCACGAAAGGCATTACTGAGACCAAGCGATTCAGCGGGAAGATTGAGCGGGAAACCAAGGAGATTAGGGATACCAGTTACATCCGACGCAAATATTACTCATTGGCCTTCTTAGCCTTCAATCCCAACCGTCAGCCGATCCAGGGAGGAAGCCTCAAGGTATGGTTAGATGATCGAACGCTCAACCGGACCCAGACAACCCTGATGACCGTTGAAACCCTCCCCGACTCGGATTTCCTTGGGCGCACCTCGTATACTGGCCAATTTCTCCTCTTAAACGCAGGGCAAGATTATACGGTTGACCTCAACACGGGTCTCCTAGTGTTCCGGCGGACGATTCAGCAAAATCATGTCATCGCGGTGGACTTTAAACTGCCGGACGGATCGTCCCTGAGCGCTCAGGGGACCGCCGGACAGCTGAAAATTCTCAAGGCGGAAAACGACCCGCCTACCATCTCCCGTGAATTGAAGACGTTTTACAACATCGGCCGGACCAAGATCATTCGTGATGACGGACGGGGCAATTTTATCTTTCGGATCCTGGACACCAACCGCAGAGAGGTCGGCAGTACGCTCGATCTCATTTATCCCAGAGATTTTGAAGTGGATTTTGAAGCAGGGGTTTTCAATTTCAAATCAGCGGGGAAAAAGTTCCCGGAAACCAGCCTGTACATTGGGGAGAACCCTCCCAGCCTACGGATGTTCAGCTTGGAGTACAGCTATCGAGGGAAAACCTACCCTCTGCGCCCCAACCTCGTCATCGGGAGTGAACGGATTACCATGGACAACCGGGTATTGACCCGTGATGTGGATTACTTCATTGACTATGAATCGGGATTCCTGACATTCTTCAACGAGGACCGCATCACCGACAACACGCAAATCGAGGTAACCTATGATTACAAACCGTTTGCCGGTCAGGGAGGGGATACCCTCGTCGGCACTCGGACTGAAGTGGCCTTGAACCCCCACGTCGCCTTCGGTTCCTCTGTCCTATTGAACTTTTCACCGAAGCCGACGTCAGTCCCTGACATTCGAAGTACCCCGGACAGCATCCTGGTCTATGAAGCGGATTCCAAGCTGCAAAATTTGACAGTCGGGCGTTTCCCGTTAAAATCGACGTTCGCTGGGGAAGTGGCGCAAAGCCGACGGGACCCCAACACCTTTGGGAAAGCGCTGGTTGAGGCGATGGAAGGGGTGAAACAGGACGATCAAGCGAGCCTGCTCAAAGAATCCTGGCAGCGCGCGGCGCACCCCAATCAAGGTGAAACCGGACAGTTGTCTCGACTAGACTCCCTCCGGTTCAGTAATGAAGAAGAAAAGATTGATGCGATCAACCCCGGGGCGTCCAATAAGGACGACAAGATCCAAATCCTTCGATTGGATTACGATCTTACGTTAACGCCGGGGGCGACGGCGGTGTCCTTGGTGCAACCATTCTCAAAGATCGGGCGAGATTTCTCCAAAAAACTCTTCGTGGAGTTGGCCATCTTTGGCGATGGCAGCACCAGTGCCACAAATAACACGCAGTTGACCGTTGAGCTCGGCGCGTTTAATGAAAACATCAACTCGAACGGGGTCCTGGCGACTGAAGACGCGAACAACAATGGCACGCTCGACGCTGGGGAAGATATCGGATTTCCCTACCGGGATCCAGGGCGGACCGACCCTGTCCGTGACGCCCGAACAGGCTCAGGGAACGGCCGATTGGATACCCAGGACTTTGATGGGGATGGGGTCTTAAGAACCCGCGATGACATCCCCAGCCCAGGCGTGTATGGCACGACCGACCAGCCCCTCGTAGAGATCCTTGCAAACGGAGGCACCGCCACCCACACGAGGGTGGATTGGCAGGGCTGGAAGTTTTTCCGAGTTCCGCTCAAGATCGCCGATTCCACTCAGTGGACCGCCGTCAAGCAAGTGCGGGTCATGCTGCGTGGACAGAAATCGGGTGTCATCAAACTCGGAAACCTAAACGTGGTCGGCAACAAGTGGGAAGCTCCCACGGTTTCCTCCGGGAGCACCTTAAACATTGCCGCTAAGAACACGCAGGATGACCCGGACTTTCGTCCTTTTGACGACCCGACCTTTAAAAATGAATACAAGAATCTTTATGACCTCACGGACAAGGATCTCATCAATCGGAAGGAACAGGCCTTGGAGTTCCGTTATAGCCTCGATGGCAACGGGGAGGTTTCCACCCGAGAGGTGTTCACGAAACCTCTCGACTTTTCAAAATACCAGAAATTCCGCTTCTTTCTCTTCGGAGATCCCTCCAATACACAGCGTGAAACCTTTTTCCTGCGTGCAGGGGGGGAGGGTGACTTCTTCGAATACAGCATTCCGGTCACGTGGAGCGGCTGGCGGGTGCTCACGGTCGTTCAGCAGGACCCGACCAACTCGGGCCGTGCCTCAACCTGGGCAGCCGACCCCTTGTTTGGGGGGACGGTCCGGGTTGTTGGGGCACCATCGCTGACCAACATCGGACAACTCAGGATGGGGGTCAAAAATGCTTCCACTTCGGCCATCGCCGCAGGGAAACTCGTCGTGGACGAAATCCACATGACCGATTCCCGCACGCGTGCGGGAACCGCCAAGCGACTGCAGGGGGATTTCGAATGGCCTCGGTGGGCAACCTGGGGGGTTAAATGGAAAACCATTGACCGAAACTTCGAGACGTTGGCCAGCGCCATCACCAACCAAGACCTGGATGAACGCAGCGGTTACCTCAAGGTTTCTCGGTTGAAGGTCTTTCCGATGAATTTCGATGTGAACCGTTCCCTCACCATTACCCCATCGGTCACGGACGTCCGGGATCCAAACCTGGTCTCTCGGCTCCAGGAGGGCCGGGTGCTCAGTATCCGAGGAAGCGCCGATGGCACCCTCACAATTCCCAAGTATCCAACAGTCAAGCTGACGTACAATAAGACGATTTCTGACAACACCACCTTGCAGCGTGAGAACGCGGTTGACACCTACCGCACGACCCTTGACTACACCAACCCTGTTCGCTTTGCCTTGCTCCCTACACAACTAACCATTGGATATAGCCGCACCAATGATTTCCTTCAGTTCTCACAGGCGCTCGTCCAAACGAAGGTGGCGCAGGGACAAGGGTTCGACGTGGCTCGCCAAACGGTGTTTACCGATGAAGTGACGGGGCGCCTCCCCTTCCAACCCCTGAAAAACTTCACCCTCACCCCTTCGTACACCTTGAAGCGAGCGGAGGAACGCCTGGTGTTCTCATCAACCTCCAGTCCCCAGGCGGTCAATGGTACCGTGGACCTCAGGTTTCCCAAATCACTGTCCCAAAACATTGGAGTGGAATCGCGCTTGAAGGTCGTCGCCTGGTTTGCCCCACTTCTTCAGTATCGCATGGATGCGACTGAAACGAATAACCGCCCACAAAACGGCCAGC
>JACPXA010000253.1 GCA_016196785.1 Elusimicrobiota bacterium | reverse complement strand
TGGGGGGAGAGGGGAGGGTGAGGGGGAAGGAGCGACGTCGGATGCCACAATTCTCGTATCGTGTGAGAACCCCTGGGGGAGGGATCCTCTCCGGAACCCTCGAAGCGCCGGAGCAACGGGCGGTGGTGGATCGGCTCCGCGGCCAGAAGTACATCATTTTGGACATCTCCCAAGCCAAGGCAAACCTCTTTCTTGACACCCTGAAACTGCTCAACCCGTTCCGTCCCTTCATCAAGTCCAGGGATCTCGTCTTGTTTAGCCGGCAGCTCTCGACCTTGGTGTCCGCCGGGGTCCCGCTGGTGCAAGGGCTGAACATCCTGATCGAGCAAACCGAAAACCCCCCGTTTCGCAAGGTCATCGAAGCGGTCCGGGAAGACATTGAAGCAGGGCTCGCCATTGCGGAGTCGCTGAAGAAACATCCGGAGGCGTTCAGCGAACTCTACATTTCGATGGTCCGGGCTGGCGAGGTCGGGGGAATCCTGGATGTGATCCTGGAACGACTTTCGGCCTACCTCGAAGCGGCGGAGGCGCTTCGGAGTAAGGTCAAGGGGGCGATGGTTTACCCCGCGGTGGTATTAACGGTTGCTGCCGGGGTAACGCTCTTTTTGCTCATCGTGGTGATCCCGACCTTCCGACAGATCTTCGAGAGTTTCGGATCCCAACTGCCGCTGCCCACCCGTATTCTGATCGCCTTCTCTGATTTCTTGCGAAGGTTCATCCTCCTCCTTGTGGCTGGCTTGATCGGAGGGCTCATCGCCTTTCGTCAATGGCGGAAGACCGAGAAAGGCCGGTCGCTCGTTGATGCGCGGTTGCTGAAACTCCCGTTGTTCGGTTCGCTGTTTCGCAAGGTGGCCATCGCCAAGGTCACCCGGACCTTGGGGACCTTGGTCAAATCGGGCGTCCCCATTTTACAGGCGCTCGACACTGTGGCGAAGACCGCGGGCAACGTGGTGGTGGAGAATGCCATCCATCAAGCCCGTGAATCCATTCGGGAAGGCGAGCGCATCGCCGACCCCCTGCGTAAATCTGGGGTGTTTCCACCTATGGTGATTCAAATGATCGCGGTGGGGGAAGAAACAGGAAACCTGGATGGCATGCTGGCCAAGATCGCGGATTTCTATGATCTGGAGGTGGATACCGCCATCAAGGCCCTGACCTCAATGATTGAGCCGGTGATCATCGTAGCGATGGGGCTCGTCATCGGCGCCATCGTCATCGCCATGTTCATGCCGATCTTTGAATTGGGCCAACTGGCATCCCGCGCCGGGTAACAACCGTTACCCTCTCCTTCTGGAGGGAGAGGGTCAGGGTGAGGGTTTAAATTTTCTTGACACTCAGGCTGGCGAAATGCTACGGTGAGGCCAGTCGCGAAAGGTCACACAGAGGAGGCATCATCCATGAATCGCCACACATGTAACAGGAGAGGAGGCTTCACGCTCATCGAGTTGATGATCGTCGTCGCCATCATCGGGATTCTGGCCGCTATTGCCATCCCGAAGTTTGCGGACCTCGTCACGAAATCCAAAGAGGGCGCCACGAAAGGGAGTCTCGGTGCCATACGGTCAGCGGCAGCGGTGTACTATGGGACCACCGAAGGGGTGTTTCCAACAGGTGGGACTAACCCCTTAAGCCTAAACTTGACCCCGACCTACATCAACAAAATCCCTCGAGCTGAGCTCCCAGGAACGGGACATACTCCAAACGACGTGTCCACGGGAGTATCGAGTCCGACCGCGGATGGCGCCAGCACGGCCGTGTGGGCGATTGGTAATGATAGTTCGACTCTCCCCCTCACGGCCTTCTTCGGCCAAATCTGGGTGAACTGTACTCACAACGACTCCAAAGGTACTTCGTGGACGACGTATTGAGCGGTTAACGCGGTCCAGACAGCAACGAGGCGGGGGCGGCTGATCCCGCCTCGTTTGTTTGTTGATGATGTTCCTTAAGCCCTCCGCCCTCCCGCTAGGAGCGTGAGCAATTAGTCGCCTTCGCTGTCATTCCCGCGGCCGTCAGCGGGAATCCAGAGAACGTAGTCAAGATTCCATCTCCTGGATCCCCGCTTTCGCGGGGATGACGGATTAAATGCTCACGCTCCTAGCGATCCTCCTTGGACTCGCCTTGGGAAGTTTCGCCACGGTGGCCATTCACCGGCTCCCGCTCAATCAATCCCTGCTTGTCCCTCGTTCCCACTGCCCACACTGTCGGACGCCACTCAAGTGGTACGACAACCTTCCCCTCCTGAGTTTCTTGGTGTTGTGTGGTCGTTGTCGGGTGTGCCACCATCGGATCAGTTGGCAGTACCCTGTGGTGGAAACGCTGAGCGCTCTCTTGGCGGTGGGGGCCGCACGCGGCTATCCAAGCCAGCCGTGGCTCTTGCTGGGCGGGATCTTCGTCGTGACCAACCTCCTGGTGGCCTCCTTCATTGACCTCCGCGTTCGCCTCATTCCGGACGCGATCTCCTTCACCCTCATCGGATTCGGGGTAGCCTCTGCCGGAGTGAACCCTCTCCTCGGCCAGACCTGGACAGAACGCCTCGGGGCCAGCCTCTTGGGGATGGCCGCAGGAGGGGGGGGGCTGTATGCCGTCGCCATGCTCGGGGGAATAGTGTTCAGGACGGACGCCCTCGGTGGAGGAGACATCAAGCTCTTGGCGGGGTTGGGGAGTCTCTTAGGATGGTCGGGGGTCGTGGGGACCGTCCTGATTGCTTCATCGCTTGGGGCAGCGATTGGGCTGATGCTTCTAATGCTTGGCAAGATCCACCGAAAAACCGCGATCCCCTTTGGCCCTTTCTTAAGTCTCGGAGCCTACCTTTCCTGGCTGTTCCCTGATTGGTGGCGGCTATGGGCCGCAACGATCGGACTCTAAATTTGTTGAAAAATGAGGCTGATTGGCTTGTCTTAATTTCCCCTTGACAAAGGGGGGGGTTTCTGTTACATTTGGGATGCGTTAACAAGGTTATGAAAATCCCCTTGAAATTCTTACAGGTTCGTCTCCCTGACCTTTCCTTCCTGCGATGGAAGCCATCGGACACTCTGGCGGTGGACTTGGGGACCGCTTCGATCAAGGTCCTTCAACTGAAAAAGGCCAATGAGCGCTGGCGGCTTGTCACCTGGGGGATTCTCCCGTACCAGGGGGGGACGGAGGGTCCAGTCGCAGAACGGAAACTGGCAGTGGTCTCCGCGCTCCGCGAGTTCCTCGCGAACCGCCAGATCCAAGTGAAAAACGTGGTGTCTTCAGTCTCGGGGAACGCGGTGATTGTCCGGTACGTCCGGCTGCCAAAACTTTCTCCGCAAGAACTGGCGAAATCCCTGCGCTATGAGGCTGAACCGTATATCCCGTTCAACATCGCCGAAGTGAACCTGGGGTTCTATACATTGGGCGAAGTCCTCGAAGAGGGGCAAAAAAAGCTGGACACGATTTTAGTGGCGGCCAAAAAGGAGGTGGTGGATCAGCGGCTTGACATCTTGGTAGAGGCCGGTTTGCGGCCTATCATTATTGACGTGGATGCCTTTGCCTTGGAAAATGCCTATGAACTGACCCGCCAACTGACCTCCAGCCCCAAACCGCAAGAAACCCTGGTGTTCGTCAATATCGGCGCCTCAGTGACCAACATGAGTATTATGGAACATGGCGTCAGCAAGGTGGTGCGTGATGTGTTCATCGCGGGAACGACCTTTACGAAAGCGGTCCAGCGCCAGTGTCAGGTGGATCCCAAAACCGCCGAAGAGTTAAAGCGGTCAATCGCGCTGCTCCTCTCCCCCGCGGAGCGGGAAGCCGCGGTGGCCCAAGACCAGAAGCAAGCCCTTCAGGCCTCCACCGCGATGTTGGGGGTGGCCAAGGATCTCTTAGCCGAAGTCCAGCGCTCCATTGATTTCTATTTGGCCCAGGGATCAGACCGTTCCGTCCAACGAGTGTTCCTCACCGGAGGGGGCGCTAATGTGAGGAATCTCGATGGTTACTTCGCCCAAGAGCTGAAGCTTCCGGTTGAGGTGTTTGATCCCTTCCAAGGCATTGAAGGAATTCCCCCCGAGCTCGAAGCCCATCCGGAGTGGCACGCGCAACTCACGGTGGCGGTGGGATTGGCCTCACGCCACGAGGGCGATGCAAAACTCTGATGATTAAGATTAATCTGTTGCCCGTTGAGTCGGTTCCCCTGACAGAGAAACCGGGACGTTCCGTGGCCGTGGCCGCTGTGCTCGGGGTGTTCGTGGCGGGGAGTCTCGGCTGGTACCTCTTCCAGTGGCAGGCCCTCCGAGGGGTGAACGCCAAACTTCTGATCGCCCAACGAGAACTGGAGAAATACGAGGACATTGTCCGCACGGTGGAACAGCTTGAGCGAGAGAAGGGCCGCCTGGAAATGAAACGCAATGTGATCCGCCAACTGGACCGCGCAAAACTCCTCTATCCCGTCTTTATGGAACGGTTCATCGTCCTGGTTCCCAGAACGCTCTGGCTGACCAGCCTCAATACCACGCCGGAGACTGACGGGCTCAAATTTACCCTGGATGGGTTTGCCCCTGATCATTTCGTCATCGCCGACTTTTTGACGAACCTGGAAGGATCCCGACAATTCTCCAATGTAGAGTTAGGCAACATGACCGCTTCGACCCAAGAGCAAAGCAAGGTGTGGCAATTCCGCGTCACCGGGACGTATCGGAGCGCCACCCCATGACCCTCAGCAAGGGACAACAAGCGATTGCCCTCATGGCCGTGTTGGGCCTGGGTGGCGGATTCTGGTTCTGGAAATACCCAGCGAGCCAGTTATCTCAGGAACTCAACAGCCATCGGGCCCAACTGGCGGATCTCGAGAGTAAGATCGCTGTCGCCAAGGCTCGAGCGGAACGCCTGGATGTCTTACAGGCAGAAAAGGCGGCGCTCGAGCAAGAGGTCCGAGAGTTGGAACACCGGCTTCCCGCCGTCAAAGAGGTTCCGAAACTGTTGCGGATCCTCACCAAGGATGCCCAAAAGCACAGGATTACCATGTCCACCCTGTCTCCTCAAGCCGTGGTGTCCCAACAGTATTTCAATGAGGTCCCATTTAATGTCACGCTCACAACGACCTACCATGCCTTGGCCCGCTTCCTCGCCGCCTTGGGTCAAGGGGAACGACTCATCGGCGCGCGAAACCTGGTCTTGAACGCCGCGAGCTCGAAAGATGACCCCACTACCACTGTGAATGTGACGGTGACCCTTGTGGCGTACACCTTTAAGGGATAAGCGCATGAAACGTTCGCTGTCCGTGAGCCCTTCGATCCCTCGACTCCGCCCTTCGACTTCGCTCAGGGCAGGCGGGGGGCTGGTCTATGGTCTGTGTCTCCTTCTCCTGGGAGGAGGCTGCTCGCAGCCAAAACCAGCGGAGCCCTCAAACACTCGGACGGTCCGCCGTGCGACTCCCCCGCCGCTGATCTCCATCCCCAAACCTACGGAGGTCCGTTACGACTACCATGGAGACTCCCGCCGCGATCCATTCATCCCCCTGACCGGGCGAGTGGCCGGCTCAGGCCGAGGGGAGTTGGTTGTTCCGCAACTCGGAGCCCTCACGTTAAAGGGAATCGTTGGCGACAAACACAAACGAGTCGCGCTGCTCGTTGGAGGGGGCGGGGTCTTCGTACTGAAAGACGGCAAACTCTATGATAATCGAAATCGCCTGATCCATGGGATCTCCGGGACAGTGAAGGAGCGAAGCGTGGTGCTGACCGGTCCCGATCGTACCGTTAAAGAGCTGGCGTTCCGTCAATGAAAAAGGGAGGTGTTCCATGAAGACTCGTCCCCTTGCCATACTGGTGAGCTGGGCTATGCTCAGCGCCCAATTGTCCAATACCGCCTGGGCGCCGAGCCTTTCGGCCGAGGAGCCGAAGGGGACGGTCACGACATCCTTGAGCCCTCCGCCCACGCCCAGGAGCCGTGTGACCCTTCGAGACGTGCAAGTCCAGGAGGACACCGTCACCATTCGAGCCTCCGCCCCGGTGAAATACCAGACGTTCTGGCTCTCCGAACCGCGCCGACTGGTTATAGACTTGCTCAACACTGAACTTGACTGGCAGAAGAAAGCGCTGACGGTCAAAGGCCCCCTCATCCAACGGGTGCGGA
>JACPXA010000252.1 GCA_016196785.1 Elusimicrobiota bacterium | reverse complement strand
GTGGTCAGCGGCAATACAACTATCCCAATCAGCCCGAACATACAGGCACGTTGCCTCTTCTTGCCCAATTCAAACAGGTCTGCTCATGTGACTCCCTTCAATGCAACCTGAACCCCTCGGCGGGTGCCTGAAAGGCACTCGCCCCTAATCTCTCCCAGATGGCTTCAGTTCTGCCCCTGTCAGAACCAGGCGGAACCCTTCGGCCAGCGCCTCGAATACTTGGCTAGATAACATCAAAATGAACGAGCAGGTCAACCTGCGCTGATATTTGATAACGTGGGTTACACTCCAGCATGGGGCTGGGGCGCCTATCCACAAGCGGAGGGACCGGCTCATGGAACAGAATATCACGGTGATTGGTTTGGACGTATCGAAAAAGACGCTGGTGACGGGAGTGTTGCCGATGACGAGGGACCGGGTGACTGAAAGCAGGGTCGTCTCGAACGCCCCCCAGACCATCGAGCGTGAAGTCCGACGGCTGACTGAACGAGGGCCGGCGGTGTTCGTCTACGAAGCGGGCCCCTGTGGCTACGAGATCTACCGACAGATCACACGGCTGGGACACCGCTGCGTAGTGGTGGCTCCGGGCCTGATCCCCTCGCGCCCCACCGATCGGGTCAAGACTGACCGGCGGGACGCCGAGAAGCTGGCTCGGCTCTATCGGGCCGGTGAGCTGACAGAGGTGCGCATTCCCACCCGGGAAGAGGAAGCGGCCCGGGATCTGGTCCGGGTTCGGGAAGATGTCTTGGCAGATCGGCTCCGTGCCCGTCACCGGCTGTCCAAGTTCTTGCTTCGACAGGGTCGGGCCTTCGGACAGACCCGGGCGTGGGGAGTCGCGCATCATCTCTGGCTCAAGGCGCAGCGATTCGAATGGAAGCCCCTGCAACAGACCTTTGAAGCGTGTGTACGGGCCTGCGAGGAGGCGCAAGCCCGCTTGGACACCCTGGACAGCCAAGTGGAGGATCTGGCCCAGCGGCAACCTTACCGGACTGGTCGGTTCGGAACACAGTTCCGGCGAGAAGGTCTGGCGGGGCAGCATCACCAAAGCTGGTAACGCGCATCTTCGACGTGTCCTGGTGGAGTCGGCTTGGTGCAACCGGCGCGGCCAGGTCGTCAGTCGGGAACTGGCCATCCGCCGGAAGGGATGTCCTGCCCACGTCCTTCAGATCGCACGCAGGGCGCAGGATCGGCTGCACCGCAAGTATTGGCGGCTGGTCAGTCGCGGCAAGCTCCATTCGGTCGCTGTAACGGCAGTGGCCAGAGAACTGGCCGGCTTTGTGTGGGCCATCGGACAGCAGATGCCGAGCATGGCGGCTTAAGCACGAATGCCATTGTTCCGGAGAGGGCTTGGGCCCTGGGAGAGAGGCAGCGGCACGGAGAATCCTCGAGTGTACTATGTGGCGCAAAAGGCGTGAAGCCTGGCGATGACCCACGACTCTAGATGGAGGCAGCTCCCGACGAATCGTAATCATGCGTCCCTGTCCCTCAATGGGATAACACGCGAATATCAGATTGATTCACCGTCGATAATTCGCCTCTCCCCAGGACCAAAGCTCTCCCGGGACAGACCTCAAGAGCGAAAGACCGCTGGCGAAGGGGAAAAAGAAAACAGTTGACCGGCTCGTTCATATCAGTACCAAGTCTCTGTGGTTTTGACAAGTTTTGATCCATACGATACTCTGGATGCGCTCCCCTCAACCGAGGAGGGTCCAGAGATGCACGCCAAATACGTGGTGGATTTAACGCCGGAGGAACGGGAGCAGTTACTCCAACTGACCCGGCGCGGGAAGACAGCGGTTCGGCGTGTGGCCCGAGCCCGGATTTTGCTGAAGGCCGATAAGGGGCTCACCGATGAGCAGATCGTCCAAGCGGTGGATACCAGTCTTTCCACGGTCACCCGTGTCCGCCAGCGGTTTGTCGAGGAAGGATTGGAACAGGCATTGAGAGAACGCCCGCGGCCAGGGCAACGGCCCAAGCTCGATGGACGCCACCAAGCGCATCTGATTGCCGTGGCGTGCAGCCCGGCACCCGAGGGCCATGTTCGGTGGACCTTGCGCTTACTCGCCGACAAAGCCGTGGAGTTGGGTTTCGTGGAGACGATCTCACGGGAGACGGTGCGCCGGACGCTTAAAAAAACGCGATTAAGCCCTGGCGGCATCGGCAGTGGTGCATCCCTGCCGTCAGCGCGGAGTTCGTAGCCGCAATGGAGGATGTGCTGGACTTGTACGAGGAACCGTATGACCCCGAACGGCCTGTGGTCTGCTTTGACGAGACGCCCAAGCAGTTGGTGGCCGAGACGCGGCAACCCCTCCCCGCACAACCGGGGAAGCCGGCTTGTTACGACTACGAGTACCGGCGCAACGGCACCCGCAATCTGTTCTTGGTGGTGGAGCCGGCCTGCGGCCGGCGGCACATCGAGGTCACAGCCACCCGGACAAAGCAAGATTTCGCCGCCGCGGACGGCCTTCTCCCGGTCCGGGTAAGCGGTGAGCACCACCACATTGACCTGAGGGGTCTTGGTTTTGACCTGCTTCAGCACTTCCTCGCCAGGGAGGCCTGGCATCTGGAGGTCCAGGATGATGAGATCCACCGGTTTCTTCGCCATGACGGCCAGCGCCTCGTCCCCCGAGGCGGCCCGCGACACCTTGTAGCCCTTCTCCATGAAGAATTGGGAGAGGACGGAGGTGAGCTTCTCTTCGTCGTCGACCAGCAGGATTTCAAACTCCACGGCGGTGGGGCCCCATCACTTCTGCCCGCCGACCGTCTTGAGGAACTCCAAGAGCTTTTCCGGCGGGATCGGCTTGATCGCGTAGTCGTCCGCCCCGAGCTGCTTCGCCTTGGCCTGCTTCTCCTCATCGGGGTAGCCGGTGATCATGACGACCTTGGAGGCCGGATGGATCTTCTTCGCTTCCTGAAGGATCCCGAAACCGTCCAGGGGGCTGCCGTCCAGCTGGACGTCCAGGAGCACCAGGTCCGGCTTGTGCTCGGCGACGATCTTCAGGGCTGCCGTGCTGTCCCCGGCCGTCCAGCAGGTGGCCCCGTTCATCTCGAAGAGCATCTTCACGGTATCGGCCGTGACTTCCTCATCGTCAACGATCAGAACGCTTGGCATTCCTCAGTTTTCCCTCCAGGCATAGTAAGAGATCGGCTACAGTCAGAACCTTTTCCGCCTCCTCATCCGTGATCTCGATGCTGAACTCCTCCTCCACCGCCATCACCAGCTCGATGGCGTCCAGAGAATCGATCCCAAGGTCTTTCACAAAATCGGCCTGCGGCGTGATGCCGCTGGGATGGACGCCCAGCTGCTTGGTCAGGATGTCGTGCACCTTGGGCCACAGGTCCGCCCGTGGTGTCGGCGGCGGCTCAGGCGCCTTGTGCCAGGGCAGCCGCTGGGAGATCCATCGACCCATCAGTTTCAGGCGCGTCCCCATGCCGCTCTCACTGCACCACCAGATGATGCTCCAACGCCGTCCTGCCGACAAGCTGAATCAACGTCCTCAGATTCTCCTCATTCCAGGGATCGCCCGTCCACCGCCTGCCCGGCAGGGAATCCAGGAGCTGCCGGTTCTTATCGCCGGAATGCATAAAGAAGACGTAGTCCCTGGGCTGGATCTCGCAAGCGAGAAACTTTCGGACCGCCTCCTCTGGGTGGTACTCGGCGGAAAACGCCGAGAGATCCGCCAGCACCAGATGCGGACGCGGCTTGTGCCGCAACAAAAGATTGAGGGCCTGGCTGAGCAGGCCGGTTCTCCGCACGAAATACAATCCCTCGGCCAGCAGCGGATCCCGCAGGAGCTGTATCAGTGAGCGGGCGAGGCCGAGGTCCGGCTCAAGCAGGAGAATATTCGCCCGGGGCCATTCCCTGTTAGGTCCGCCGGACTCCGCCAGACCGGGCAGGATCTGCCCGACCTCCTCTGCGTCCTTCTCGAGAAGCAACGTGCACATCACCTCAACCAGCTCCTCTTGGGTCGCGGGCTTGCGAAGAAACCGATTGAAGCCGGCATCCCGGATCTGCCGTTCCTTCTCAGGATCGGCGCTCAGCGCCAGCACTTTCGCCAGGGGGGTTCCGGCCCGGAGGCGGCCGGCCAGCCCCATCCCGGAAAGCCCAAGCGCATCAAGGTCGAGAACCAGCAGGTCCAGCTTCGTCCGGGCGAGGATCTCCATGGCTTCTTCAGCGGAAGGGGCCGGAGCCACGTTGTAGCCCAGGTCCAGGAACGGCTCCAGGAGAGGTTCCCACACCGTATCCTCCGCGCCGGCCATCAGGATCCTGAACTCCATATCAGACGCTCCTACCGCTTCACCAGCCCGTGCTCCAGGGCCGTTTTTCGGATGAGTTCTCCCAGGGTTTCCAGCTCCTTTTCCTTCCAGGGGTTGCCCTCCCAGTGCTTGAAGGAAAGGGCACTCAACACCTGCTGCCGGTCCGGCGGCAGCGGCTTGTGGAAGTAGAACAGGTAGTCCTTCGGCTGGTACGGGCCGTCCATGAGCTGCTTGACGGCTACGGCGGGGTCCGGGACGGTCAGCAGATCGATCATCACCAGATCCGGATGTGTGGCGAAGAGCACCGTCGTCGCCTGCTGGAGATCAGTCGCCCACCCGAAATGGTAGGCCCCATAGTGCTTGCCCGGCTCGGGATGCCGGAGAAAATAGATGATGGGAGCGGCGATGTCCTTGACCGGCTCGAGAATCAGGATGTCGGCCAGCGGTTCGCCGGGCGAGGCCTCTTGCATCTCCTCCGGCATGGTGACGGCCTTGAGTTCCTCGTCGTCTTTGCCGGTCAGCAGCGCGTCCACCGTCCGGATCAGGTTGTCCATGGCGAACGGCTTCTGTATGAAGGCGTCGTAGCCGAGAGGTTTGACTTCGTTCTCCCGCTCGGGGTAGGCGGTGACGATGACGACCCGGGTCTGGGGCGCTTTCTTGCGGATGTGCCGGAGCACGTCGGTTCCGGAGAGGCCCGGCATCTGCAGGTCCAGCAGCACCAGGTCCACCGGCTTCTGGCCGAAAATCTCCACCGCTTGCTCCCCGGAGAGCGCCTGCACTACCTGGTAGCCCTTGTCGAAGAAGATCTCCGTCACCGTCGACACCAGGCTTTCCTCGTCATCCACCACCAGGATCCGGAACTCCATCTACTTCTTCCTCCCCTCCAATTCCCGGGCCCCCTCCTGGATCTTCGCCAGGATCTGTTCCATCGGCATCGGCTTGACCAGGTAGTCCCGGGCTCCCATGGACACCGCCCGGTCCCGGAATTCCTCATCGTCGAATCCGGTGAAGACGTACACCATGAGCGCAGGGTTCGCCGCCTTGGCCTCCCGGAACACCCGGAACCCGCTCATGTCCGGCAGGTCGAGGTTCAGCAGCATCATGTCCGGGCGCTCCTTCTGGGCCAGGGCGATCCCCTCGGCCCCTTTCAGGGCCGCCACCACGTCGAACCCGCCATAGTCCCGGAACAGCATC
>JACPXA010000262.1 GCA_016196785.1 Elusimicrobiota bacterium | reverse complement strand
AGAACCGTGTGAGCAGCCCCGTTCGTCTTATGCCGCTCGAACTTGGCGATGTTATGGGCGACGTCGTAGATCAGTGACATCCCCAGCTCCTGCCAGCGCTTGCCAAAAACCTTCTCAAACGCCTGGCGCGCCAAATGCATCAGACACTGGCGATTGGCCCAGGCGTAGTTGGCCGCACAGCGCATCGCGCCAAGGTAGCGCCGCCCTTCCTCGGAGTGAATCGGCACGCAAGCCAACTGCCGATCCGGCACCTGGATGCCATAGGCGCGCATCGCGCGTTCGACGATCTCCAGATGATCGTCGCAGACCTGATACCCGAACCCGCGGGATCCTGAATGGAACATGACCGTCACCTGCCCCACCGCCAGCCCAAACACCTTAGCAGCCTCTTCGTCAAAGATGGTCTCGACGGCCTGGACCTCGAGAAAATGGTTGCCGGAGCCAAGCGTCCCGAGCTGGTCGCTGCCCCGCTGATACGCGCGGCTCGATACCGCGTCGGGATCAGCGCCATCGAGGGCGCCGTGGGACTCGGTGTGGTCCAGGTCTTCGGCCACGCCATAGCCTTTGGCCTCGACGATCCACCGAGACCCCTGCGTCATGACGTGGCGATGCGCCTCGCGGCCGACCTTCACGTTGCCGCTCATGCCTACCCCGCACGGGATGGTGTCAAACAGCGTCTGAACAAGCCGCTTCAGGTGCGGCGCGACGTCCTCGACCGTCAGGTCGGTCTTGATCAGCCGCACGCCGCAATTGATATCGAATCCGACGCCGCCTGGCGAGACGACGCCACCGTGATCGGGATCGGTGGCCGCGACGCCGCCGATCGGGAACCCGTAGCCCCAGTGGATGTCCGGCATCGCCAGCGAATGCCGCACGATGCCCGGCAAATGGGCGACGTTGGCCACCTGCTGCAGCGACTGATCGTGGGTGATGTCCTTGAGGAGCTTCTCATCGGCAAAGATCAGTCCGGACACGCGCATACCCTGCTGATGCTCCGCAGGCACACGCCAGCGATAGTCGTCGATCTTCTCCAGCCGGCCTTGCCACACTTGCTGCATCGAAGTTCTAGAATGCTTTGGTTACACGATAGATAGCACAATATTCCATAACAACACAGAAGGCCGCTTGAGCACACCTCCGTGGCCTCTGTGGCTTTTTCTGTTCTGTGGTTCAGACATCGAAAATGATGGACGCTTCCCAACCCTGGGGGGTCTGTGCGACACGGAACTCATGGTAGGTGACGCCTTTGACCTCCACGCCGTGCATGTGTCGGCTTGCGTCGAACCGTTCCCCTGTGAGGCGGGCTCGGAGCGCCGCGCCGTTGATTTCTTCCAGTTGATAGGTCCCGGGGAGAAAGCGGTCCGTATTGAACCAGAAGAGCAGCTCCTTCAACCAGAGCCTCAACAGCTCCTCGATGGAGTCCGCATCGAGGTTGATGGGGCGCATCTCCTTCGGCGAGATGGAGCTGTCCTCCACCAATAAGGTGATGAGCCCCTGCGCCGCATGTACAAACAGCTCTTCCCGCGTCGCCCCATACGCCCGCAAGCCCACATCCGCCGTATGCTCGAAGAATTCATAGCCCTTGTCCGATCGTTCAGGCATCAACCCGGCTTACTAAGCAGACAGCACACAGCAATCAGCACACAGATTATAGACATAAGAGCACAGAGAGGGAGACAGGTGGAATGTGGCTCTGGTATTGCTACATCGTAATTCCCAGATCACGTTAGCTGCTGTCGTTGGGATAGTCGTTCCTTAACTGCTCTAGAATTAATAGCATAGCAGTAGCCGCAGTAGTTACATTGAAGGGATACAATTCCAGACGGGTTTGGATTCCCAAATACGCAGTGCGAATCATCAAATGTTTTCAGCACACCGAATCCGCAGAGGGGACAGTTTGATTTTGCGATCAATTCCAGCGGGGGATATCCCGATGAAATCAGGTATTTAATTCCCCCCGCGACTGTGATTGCGTCCTTGGCTGTTTGCCAACGGTCTCCAGAATTTCTTCGGATGGTTTTTTCGAATACATGATGCAGATGCCAAGTCCCTGGCCTATCTGGAAACAGAGCAGGCATGGATTTGGTAGTAAATGCTGGCGATTCCCTCGCAAAAGCGTTCATATTGGCAATCGCGGACCATAAGATCTTCCCGGCTGAGTACAGATCCGCAGTAGTACCAATTGTTCCCTCACCGCCAGATTCGCACTCTGGTGCCATGTAGTTCGGAGTCCCTACCGCTTCGTCGGTAAGGGTGATGGTTTGATGGTCCTCAAGCTGACAAAGTCCGAAATCGACGACTTTGATAGTTTGATCGGGAAGGATGAGGACGTTTGCTGGACTGATATCTCGATGTACAATGCCTACTTCTTCACAGGTCCTTATGGCCTGACAAAGCTGCAAGAAGAGCACTAGGGAGGGCTGGACATTTCCCTTGTAGAAATTCTCTGGCGAACCGATAAGCTTCTTGAGACTACGAACTCCCTCAACGAATTCCATCACGTAATAATGAAAACTGGCATCGAATGCGGAGTGATCGACAATGCGAATGATGTAGGGATTCTGAACGCGCTGGATGGCGTCGACTTCTCGTACAAATCTCTCGTAGACTTTTTGAGACTTACCTCCTGCTAAGACTTTTAGAGCATATAACTTATTCCCATCCGAGCCCTTCTCTTTCACTTGGATAACCGATCCTTGACCACCCTGACCGAGTGTCACTCCTGTAGCCTCCCACTTCAGATTGTCCGGTAATCTCATATCTTCCTCACTCAGTTAACTCGAATCTTCTTTCCACTGATCACTCTTTTTCCACCTTCGGCGGAAAAAGAGTGAGCCGCCTGGGACTCGAACCCAGCACCCACAGCTTAAACATTTGTGTTAGCTGCACGTCGCCGTGCAGATCAGACTATCCCACCATCCCGCCAACGGCGGGATGTCCCGATTATAGTCGTTGAACCTTCCCCTAATTTTTGCTGCGCAAAAATTTTGAACAGGATGGCTTGCCTGTTTCATCAATTT
>JACPXA010000261.1 GCA_016196785.1 Elusimicrobiota bacterium | reverse complement strand
GCCGGCCGAATCCCCCGGCGATTTCAACCAATCGATGATGGAGCTGGGCGCCACCGTCTGCCTGCCGCGAAACCCCCTCTGCGGGAAATGCCCCCTCTCTTCCAGCTGCGTGGCCCGGAAAAAAAACTGGCAGGCACGCATCCCGCCGCCGCGCCGGAGCGTCCCGAAGAAAAAGATCCTCTACCTTTGCGCGATCCTGCGAAAAAAGGATTCGGTTCTCCTGGCCCGCCGGCCGCTGACCGGCCTTCTTCCGGGGCTCTGGGAATTCCCCGGCGGAGAGACGCAGAACCTCCCGCAGCTGCTGAGAGACCGCCTCGGAATCCGGGTGGAGGAAGCGCGGCCGGCGGCAACGGTGCGGCAAATCCTTTCCCACCGGGAATTGGAAATTCGGGCCTTCCACTGCCGCGGGAAAGGAACGGCTGTGCGCGCGAGCTGGTACTCGGAGATCCGTTGGGTCCGGCTTCAACAACTGCCCGGCATCGGGCTGACGGCCGGAATGGCTCAGCTGGCTAGCCGGCTGTTTCCTGCCGGATCTCCAGAATTTCTTTCAACAAGCGGCCGATCTCCCGCGGCGAACCCACCTGGTACCGCGCGAGGGTAAGCGGGCTGGCTCGCCCCACCGTGACGGTAATCCCCCGGTTCTGCAGGGCCTTGAAGGCGTCTTCGTCGGTCAAGTCATCCCCCGCATAGAGCGGCAAAAGCTTCTGCCCTTTCGATAAAACCGACTCCCGGGTCAAAAGCCAGGACACCACCGTCCCTTTGGTCCAGTGAACCGGCGGGCGGATCTCGCAAACCATCTTTCCGGTGGTCACCCGGACTTGCCGCTCCAGAAGAAACGGGGCTGCGATTTCGTAAACGAGAGTCTCCACCCGAGGGTGATTCTCCGGTTTGGCCTGCCGGTAATGGACCGACAGGGTCAGCCCCTTGTCCTCCACCCAGGCTCCCGGCAGAGGGCGCAGCCCTTTCTGGAGAAGCTGTTTAATCCGCCGTAAAACCGGGCGGCTCTTCCGGGCGGCCGGATTGACGTGGCGAAACCCCGGCCCCTGCACCTCCAAACCGTGGTTTCCGACGTAGAAGAGCCCCGCCACGCTCACCTTTTGCTTCAAATCCCGCAGGGCCCTTCCGCTGACGAGCGCCACCCAAACGCCCGGTAAGCGGCTCAACTTCCTCAGCCGTTCCCGGAGTTCCCGGGACAGGCGGGCCTTGGAAGGGTGGGCTACGATGGGCGTCAGCGTTCCGTCATAATCGAAAAAGAGAACCAGCGGGTCGGCCTGCCGAATCCGGGCGCGCAGGGAGCGCCATTGCGTCCAGAGGGAGGGGATGGGCATCGGAGGTCAGCCCTTCGGGGTGTCGGAGCGGATCCGGTCCAGTTCGGTCGTGATGTCGGCGGCCCAGCGATAAACATTGTGTTCGTCCAGGATGCTTCGCATCCGAGCCATCCGCGCCCTTTGCTCTTCCGGCGGCATGGTGGCCGCCTTGTAGATCGCCTCGGCCACCTCCTCGATGTCGTAGGGGTTCACCAGCAGGGCGTCCTTGAGCTGGCGAGAAGCGCCGGCAAAACGGCTGAGGACGAGAACCCCCCTCTCATCGGACCGGCTCCAGACAAACTCCTTGCCCACCAGGTTCATCCCGTCGTGGAGCGAGGTCACCAAGCACAGGTCGGCGGCGTGATAAAAGAGGTCGATCTCCTCCCGGTTGTGATGCTCCTTCCGAAAAATGATCGGCTTCCAGGTCCGGGTTTGCAGCCGCTGGTTGATTTCGCGCGCTTCCTTTTCCAGCTCGTCCCCGAGGTCGTTGTACCGCTTAATGATCGTCCGGCTGGGAGCGGCCAGCTCCACGAAGGTGAACTGCTCCTTGAACTCCGGATGCTTCTCCAGAAAGTGCTCAATGGCGCGGAATCGCTCGGAGATCCCTTTGGTGTAATCGATTCTATCCACTCCCACGCCAAGCCACTTCACGGGATGGCCCAACCGGCGCAGGACCTCCTGCCGGGCCGCCGCCTGCGCGGTGCCGTTCGTCGAGTTGGGATTGCCCGTAGCGATGCCGATTGGGAACGGTTTGACCACCGTCTTGTGGCCGGCCCGGTTGACGGCGAATTGTTCCCAGTCGATTCGGGATTCCAGCAGACGGTCGGCAGTGTCCAGAAAGTTGTTGCAGTGGAATTGAATGTGGAATCCGATCAGGTCCGCCCCCAGCAGGCCCAGCAGGAGTTCCTTGCTCCAGGGACAGATGCCGAACGATTCCGGGTTAGGCCAAGGGATGTGCCAAAAGATGGCGATCTTGGCGTCCGGCCGGATATGCCGAATGAGCTTGGGCAGCAGCGCAAAGTGGTAGTCCTGAATGAGGACGAAGGGGTCCTTGGTCCCGGCCAGCTCTTCGGCAACCGCTTGCGCGTACTTTTCGTTCACTCGCTTGTAATGGGTCCAGTCCTCGTTCCGGAAAACGGGCCGAGTGTGCGCGATATGGCAGAGGGGCCACAATCCTTCGTTGGAAAACCCGTAATAGTATCCTT
>JACPXA010000260.1 GCA_016196785.1 Elusimicrobiota bacterium | reverse complement strand
GAACGACCACGCATCGCCGTTTCGAGAAGGGATCGGGTCAGATAGTCCGTCAGGTCCTCGTGGAGCTGTACTTCAAACAAGCCTGGGAGCCCACCAGTAGGCCAATAGAGCAGGTGGAGGTTCTCATGGATGATCGTTTGGAGGCCCGCCAACGAGTTGGTGACGGTGGAGTTAATCAAGCAGCACCGGAGCGATTCTCCTTGTCGTCTCCAAAGGCGAATCATGAGACCCTGCTCCGTAAAGCCCAAAAGCTTGGCCAACCGCGAGTCGGGATGGACAAAGAAGATCCGGTCCTTTGGTAACTGAGGGATGAGCTGCGCCGCAAGTTCTACCCAAGCCAGCTGAGCAGTGTTTGGTGGAACGGCACGCGCCCTGATGAATTCCACGGGGTCTTCGATTTGGCGAAACGCTTCTTGCCATTCTAGTGTCTCTTGTAGGGTTGTTTCTGCTTCCTTCAACCGTTCTTGTGTGCGAGCGATCCACACCTTAGGAATAGGAATCGGCGATTGAGAAAAGGACGTCAATTGTTGACGCAGTTTTTCACCCTTCTGTTGGCTGTTCTCCACCCACTGCGCTAACGTGGTTTGGAGATTAATGCCCTGGCCCTCGGGGCCGTAGCGATGCCCCTTCAAAAACCCATGAGGAGGCGGTTGAGAAGTCTCTGCGACAAACGGGATTCCCTGGAGCGCCCACTCCGGGGTCCAGGTCCAGCCATGGGATACCACCAGCCCGACCACTAGCAGCGCCGCAATAGCCACGGACACAAACCGCCTCCCTGGTCTGTGCACCGTGGTGCCAGGCACCCTGGGGTCAGGCACCGGTTCCAAGATACGAACCACTGGTTCAGACGTTGTCCGGGCGCTCGGTGGAGGGCTCTTTCCAACGGAGCGATTGCCCCACGTTTGCCCCCACCGCTGCAGGGCGGCGTGGATTAACTTTCCATATGTGAGCACGAGCCATATGAATAGGCCCACCCCAATTACCCCAACCACCAAGCTCCACCCGAATATACCCGCTCCAGCGATATGAAAGAGACTTTCAACCGGTATAAACCCTGCCTCTGTCGTTGTGGGAGGTCCTGGTTTATCTTCCTTGGGGTCTGCTGAAGCGTGTAATTGTTCAGCGTCTGGCAAATGAGACGCAATGGTGTCTAAGGACTGCAGCAACGTTTGCAAGACGCGCAGGGATTTCTCCGGGGCGGTAACGCGCATGTGACGAGCGACCGTACGGAGCAGCGGGGTCAACCAAATACCCAGTTGTGCACGCCGTTCATAGTTGAACTCGCGGTACCGAGCGTAACGATCGGCTTCCAGCCACAGCATTTCGGTATGAGCAAGCCTATGAATTTGGTCGCTTAATTCATCAGGAACTGCGTGTTGCTGAAGCAATTGTCCAACGGCTAAGAGTGACTGTTTCATTCTATTGATCTGGCCATCTATAAAACGTCGTGCTGCCTCTTCGCGGTCCAAACTATGCGTTGGAAGGGGATGAGGGGAACGGGATCGTTGCTGTTGAGCCAACGCCCGCTGTATCGGCGCCACTTGGATTTCTTCGAGCCGTCGCGCCGCTTGGGTATACTGCGCCAACTCCCCAGACCGGATCAGGCTGCCCAGGTGGCCCTTTCCAATGTGGATCACAAGTCGTGGGTATGATGTCCGCAATGCGTTCCTCACAATCGCAGCCTGTTGACGATCCGCCTCCTCGTAGGCCAACCGCTCGACATGATTCGCGACTTCCACTGATCTTCTGACCGCTTCAGGTGTTTCGAGCCCCGCCCGAAGGAACGCCTCAACTGTACCTTGCTCCATAGGAATCCCTAAGCTCGATAAGGCAATCGTTGCTGTCTTACTCGCCGCCTTTACGGGGATCACCTGCTCAGGCATCTTGACGGTGACTCTGTCAAAGATCTCTTTCTTTTTGTCAACTGCCTGACCCTCCAACATTTGAAGGAGCTTGCCAATGCCATGCAGGTCTCTTATCCCTAGAGCTAATGCCATTGTTTCATGAGTCACCTGCCTCGAGGTGACTAACTGAGACAGACCATCCAATAGGTCGGGTAAGGGTTCGAAAGCGCCAATACGCTCAAGGAGTTTAGGAAGCGAGCGCCACTTCGCAGCTGCTTCAATCAACAGGATGAACAATTGTGGGTTTTGCAGAACCTGGTCCAAGGCATAGCGAAAGGCCTCGTTGGCCTCTCTTGTGTGATGCATTTCTGCTATGACGAGGATATGTTTCCCTGAGTATTCCACTTCGTACAGATCGGCATGAGGATGTTGGCGAATAGGCGTCCATCGCCCTTTTTGCAACGCCCCTTCTTCCTTTTGCTGAACCCCCAGCCAGAAACTGCCGATCCAACTCCCTAGGTCCTGTGCCACAATCTCCACCGTTGGGACGTCCATCAAAGAAAATCCATGCAAGACGACGCTGGCACCGCCAGGGTGTAAGAGCGTCGCAGCCCACACCCACCCACCGAGTCCGACCCCCAACAGCGTAGCCATCGCCATAACACCTAGGAGCGACGTCCTATTCGGGATAACCCTGGGAAGCGTGACCTTCAGAGCGTGTGGGTGGTTACCTTTATACCACCACCGCTGCGGGGCGGAAAGGATGGTTTTCTCATAGAGCAAGATGAGACTCGCGATGCCTACCCACACCACCCCGATCAGCCACGCACCTCCCAGGAACTGGAGAACCGAGTCATCGAAGAACACATGAGCCTGGCCGCTGGATGGAGGGGGTTGCTGTCCCTCTTTCGTGGGGGTCTCCCTTTGCGCAGCGGGCTCTTTGGAGAACCGGCGTTTGATGGACTCTTGGAAAGCCGCCAATCGTCGGTACCATCGAAGGTGCCATGGGAGCTTCAGACCTCTTTTTTCAAACACCTCCAGAAGGAGTGGCTGATATTTACCTCCGTTCAGTCGTCGGTCAACCTGCATCAGCAATTGGAGGAATTCATGCACGTTGACGAACTTTCTCTTCCTCAATTCCTCGAGGAGTTGCTGGTCATACAGGAGCCGGCTGACCACTTGCAGCTCGGATCGCCTCGCCAGTTCCCCCATCGCTGCCAGGCTGGCCAGAAGGTTTCTCCCAATGATCCCTCGGATGAGTTCCAACTCTTCCCTTATGGGATCATCAAACCGTGTGGTGAGTTGTTCCAAGGGAACCGCTTGATGTCCCAAGGCGACATCTTCTTCCTGGAGGACCATCGGGTTCGGGGCGCGGGCCACTTCGGCCCTCAATTCTATATCAGCCCAAAGCGCCATCATCTCATCGTGGTCGAACAGGGTGTTCTTGGTGTCAATATTGAGACGTACTCTCCCTGCATCCCAGGACGTGAGCAGTGAATGGCCCCCGAGGATGATGTGGGCGACCTCATGTCCCACCTTCGCAAGGGCAATGGACTGGGTGTATTGCATACTCGGGTCAGGGATCCTGATGATTGCCGAATAGCCGGCCGGGACAGACTCTTCATCGCGTCTTAGAACGACTTGGATTCGAGTGATTCGCTTGGAACCATACCCAATGAGAACCTTGCCATCAGCCTTCAACCCATACCGGTCCGAGAAATGTCGGAGCGTCAGCGTGGCATAATGAAACGCGAGCAACGCATCTTGGCTCCTCGCTCTGTCCAACTCCGCCAAAGGCATCTGTACACGAAGCGGGGGACCCAACACTTCACCGGCCTCGTACTCTTGCGCGACACACCTCAATTCAACGAGATCGTTCTGCAGGTACCCGGAATCGTCAACCTCGAGCTCAATGATCTTTTCGCCTTTTTCAGCAGGCGACTTGGGGGATTCACCTGAAGAGACCGCATGGTCTGTTCTCTCTCGACCCTTGCCGTTCTTCTTTTTTGCCATCCCCATCGCCCAGGCGGCGACATCCGGGATGGGGGAAGTGTGGAACACCGGCAGCGTGATGCTAACCAAATAGACATGGAGGAAAGGGATGCTCAGGAGGCCAACGATCACAACAGCCCAAGGCCAGCTCCGCTTCTGAGCCTGTAATTCGGGGAAATGGTCCCCTAGCTTGGAGAGCACCGTCCCAAGTGGCCGGCGTCGCTGCAGATGGGTGAGGTCGCCTTCAATCTCGCCAGAGGTTGGAGTAAACCGGACAGTTTCGTGTAATTTGGTCGTTTGACCAGAGGGGAATTGACCGTAGAATCGTCCTGTGATGGTCTGGCCGGAGGTGTTGAAGCCAAGGATCGTCCAGCGGCCGAGCCGGGGGTCCTTCTGGCTGAGCCGTTGGAGCCATTGATTCAGGAAGTCAACAGGAAATGCATGAAGCCACAGTTCCCGGAAGACCGTAAGGCGAGCCGCTTGATGGACTGTGCTGGTCGGGAGCGGGTCTTGCGCGAGGAAGAGCTTGTCTCCGGCGAAGAGTTGTTCGAGGGGGGTCTTTTCTTGGGCGAAGACGCTGAGGTACTTGGTCCCACTGTCTCCGTCCACCTGGGTGATTTTTGGGACGAAGGTGAGGGTGGCGATGTTGGCTTGGCGGAGTTGCTCAAGAATGCCTGGGGCATGGAAGCCGCCAGTGACGAGCACCGCAATCCGAGGTCCCCCCTCACCCCCACCCTCTCCCGCACGGGGAGAGGGGGAGGAATGTTGGAGGTCGTCCATCTTGGCGAGGAGGTTGGTGACGAGGGCGGAGTTGCGGGCTTCGGCCTCGTGGTAGAAGCGTTCGAAGGGCTCTAAGGAGGCCAGGAGATCTGTGAACTCTGCACCTTGGTCCCGGAGGACATCCCCCAGGGGTTCGGGGTGACCGGCTGGCTTGAGGGTCTTGTAGGCGTCCCATTCTGCTGGCGTCAGTGCGAAGTCGAGGAGTTTCCCTACGAGCAGGAGCCATTGGGATTCAGCGACCAATGCCCGTTCACGGGGGGTCTTCGCCAAGGTGGCATAGCCAGTGCGCTCCAAGCGGTCGATGTCTTTGAAAAGCTGGTCGGCGTCAATGCGCTCCGCGAGCAGGACGTAGCGGAGGTAGACGGCCATGGCGGGGGAGTGCGTGAGCGAAATCCCCTGATGGGTGCAGAGCTCCTGCAGGTACCGGTAGAACTGGGCAGGCCCGAGCTGGCCCAACCGGAACGCGAGGCTCTGTGTCAGCAATGCGGAGCGTTGGGTCTCCGTGAGGCTGCGCGTCAACGTCTCCAGGAGCCGGGCCCGTTCCCACTCCACCTGGGTGAAATTGAGCGAGTGTTCGATCGCCAAGGCGGTGAGGAAGGTCTCCACCGCCGGTATTGGCGTGGGGCTTGGGGAAGTCGGAAACTTACCCCTGCTTTGCTTCCCCTCACTCGTCCTTCGGACACCCTCTCCTTGGATGGGAGAGGGAGGGGGTGAGAGTGAGGGGGAATGGCGTCGAGCCAGGAATTGCAGATGAGGACCGAGGGGAATGCGGCCTTCCCGGTAGGCTTGGATGTGGACATCAAACGCCAGGAGGTCGGGGTGGAAGGTGGCACGTTTGGCTTCGGCGAGTTGCTGCTCGAGGGTGGTGAGCCGTTCCTTCAGGAGACGCTGCAGCCCGGCGGCCCGCCGATAGGCCTCGACATTCGCCTGGTAATGCTGGGGATGATCTACCCCCACAATGGGGGGAATCGCGGTGGGACTCGTGAAGGCGGTATGGATGGGACCCGAAATCTGCTGCTCTCGCAGTAAGTAATCAGCGACTTTCTGGATGGTGTCCTGATGCGGGAAGGTGCGAAAGGGGGTGAGGTCAATGGGGTCGAAGGCCCCTTCCAGAGCGACCAGCCCGATGGCTTGTTGGTCAATCAACACCTGGAGGGCCTTCCCTAAATTGCGCTGGGCCTCGGGGTTCCCATGGGCGTCCTGCATGAGGATGACGGTCTTGGTGGGCTCAGTCCCTGGGGGCATCCAGACGGAGCGGACGGTGCCGTACTGGAGGGGCAAGGCTTGCAGGAGAGGAGCGTACGCCGCACGATGAGCTAGCGGGAGTT
>JACPXA010000046.1 GCA_016196785.1 Elusimicrobiota bacterium | reverse complement strand
CATCACGACCGCGGAGCACGCATGGTCCATCACGCGGTCAAGCGCCTTTTTGTAGGCGTCGGCGGCTTCCCGGTGAACGCGAAGATGGCGGCGTTCGGGAGAGCCTTTCGGAGGTTCAGCGCGAAGGCGCCGTATTGGGTGCGGTGCGCCTCGTCCGTCAGGACGACCACGTTCGCGGATTCCGAGAGCGGCTTGTCGATCTCCACGTTGAATTTTTGGACGGTGGTCATGATGGTCTGGCCGACGCCACCGGCGAGCATGCCGTATAGATTCCGGGCACTTTCCGCCCGCTGAGGATTGGGAAAGCCGCAACTCTCAAAGGTTTTGGCGATCTGGCGGTCCAGTTGTTTCCGATCCGTGATCACCAAAAGATAGGGATTTTTCAGTTGCTGCTCCTCCCGTTTCAGTTTTAGGGCGGCAAAGACCATCGTGAGGGACTTCCCGGACCCCTGCCAGTGCCAGATGATCCCCTTCCTTTCACGGGGTTCAAGGGCTCTTTGAACGATCTTTTGAGCGGCCGTGAATTGTTGATAGCGACACACCTTCTTTTTCGTCCGGCCCTGACTCGTATCAAACACGATGAAGTTCCGGATGATGTCCAACAAATTCTGTTTGTTGAGCAGGCTGGCGATGAGCACATCCTGAGCTGCCGGCGCCCGGCCCAGCTCCCCCTCTTTCAGCAATCGCAGGGTGCGCATCTCTTGAACGGCGGGATGCTCGGACATCATGGGAAGGGTCACGTCGGCCGGCGCCCTCCACTCATGAAAATCTTCGGGCGCGGCCCCCACGACGCCGTAGCGGGCCTCAAAAAAATTCACCCCGATCAAAATCTGGTTGGTTCGGAAAAGGGAGGGGATGGCGTCCTGATAGAAAATCAAATCCTTGACGGCCTTCGCAATGCCCGCCTGCCGGTTTACGGGACTCTTGCATTCGATGACCGCCAGCGGGATTCCGTTGATGAACACCACGATGTCCGGCCTCCGGTCCGGCGGTTTCAGTCCCTTGACCCAAAACTGATTGACCACCAGAAATTCATTCCGCTCGGGATGGTCGCAATCGATGAATTGGACGGTTATTTTTCGCCGTTTCGCCCCCTCGTCCTGATCAATGGAGATGCTGGACACTAGCTGCCGATGAAAGGTTCGGTTTTCATCCAACAACCCCGTCCCTTGGATGTTGGTAACAAGGCGGACGGCCTTATCCAGCGTTTCCTCCGTCGCCTCCGGATTCAACTCCGCCAGCTTCTTCTTCAACCGCCCTGCCAGCACCACCTCCCGCCGCCCCGCTCGCTCGCAGTCCTCCATCTCCTGAGGATCCAGCTTCTCCCCAGGGATGTACAAATACCCCATCCGCTTCAACTGCTCAATCGCGGGCTTTTCGGAAAGCGTGTCTTCGTTGAAAGGGGGCGTGGTCATGTCGGCTCTTTTTTCGGCCGGAGAGCAATACGGGCCTCTAGGGCACGCTGTGTTCGCTGGATCTCGGCGGTCAGTTGCTTCACCTCAGGCAAGGCCGTCTTGTATTCAGACGCGAGAACCTTATTGGGCAGCCCTTCCAAGGCATAGTGGGCAACGGCTTGATCTTTCTTGGCGCACAGGATAAGGCCGACCGGCGGATTCTCTCCCGGCAGCATCCAATGCTCGCGTGCATAGTTCAAGTACAGGTGCATCTGACCGGCATCGGCGTGAGTAAAGCGATCCAGTTTGAGATCGATCAGTACTAGACATTTTAGACCCCGGTGGAAAAGAACCAAATCCACCCGGTACCACGCATCGCCTACACGCAAACGCTTCTGCCGTCCGATGAAAGCAAACCCAACACCCAGCTCAAGCAGGAAATTTTCAAGATGCCGGATCAGGGCTTCTTCAACATCGCTCTCTGAATACTCGTCTTTCAAATTTAGGAACTCGATAATATACGGATCCTTAATTTCTTCTTCCGGGGTGACGCGATCTTCCGGTTTGGCTACGGCGCCTTTAACGAGCATGGCGGCTTTGTTCCTGGACAGGAGAGTCCGTTGATAAAATTGCGTGCCAATCTGGCGTTCCAATTGGCGGACCGACCAGCCGCCCCGCAAAGCTTCTTTCTCATAAAACCCAATGGCGCCTGAGTCCTCTAAGCCCATCAAAAGAACGTAGTGAGACCACGACAGCGGGAAAGAAAGTCTGCTTGATTCCGCAGACGCTGTCTGCGGAATCGGCCATTTGAGGTAAAAGAGGCGCATTTGTTCGATGTTGCGCTCGGAGAATCCACGGCCAAATCGGCGCGTCAGATCCATCGACAAGCGCGGGACAAGAGCCTCTCCATAACCGGCCCGCCGCTGGCCGCCCTGTTCAAACTGCACGATTCTCCGGCCGATCTCCCAGTAGGTTCCTGTGAGAACGGCGTTAACGGAACGCGCCGCCTGCCGCCGCGCCTCGACGAGCAGTTGGGCGATATCCCCGGCAAATCGCTGATAGCCGATATCCATTACGCTCTGATGAGGAGGAAGGCCCCAAAGAGCTG
>JACPXA010000243.1 GCA_016196785.1 Elusimicrobiota bacterium | reverse complement strand
GACGACCGCTTGTGCTAGGTTGCAGTGTACATATTGAGTGGGATACCAGGTGGTGTTGATCTCTTTGGGGAACATACTGACTGGTTGAGAGTCAGGATAAAAATCGAGATTATAATCGCTTTGCTGGAATTCAGCGTCACTCCGATCACGCGTTCCCAACACGTAGAGGTCAACGGCCCAGCCTATATGGCTCAATATCAATAGAGCCGCCAGCGCCGATATGAATAACTTAACTGACTTTGAGATGCGGTGACTCACGGGGGAGGTTGTGCGATGTCATTCTACCGTTAATGGAATGGTCAGTTGTTCGTTGGGGACTTCTTGATCCCTCTTCTGATAGATGGTGAACACGCCTGCGTCTTTATGCGAATACTCTCTGATGTGATGTAATCCTTGTTGTACGACTGGATCTTTCTCGAAATTTCTCCAGACGACCCCATCATCAAGAAAGTTCGCGAGGGATAAAAAAATCATCGTCTGGTCTAACATCAGATATCCTTGAGAGACCTGAGCGCTTTTCCAATTATAAGAGTCTCTGAATCCGAATTCATGTTGCCCGTTGTCGATGAACGGGGAGCGCGCGCCCCCGCGCTCTAAACGTTTCAGGTTTGCAACGACTTTGGAAGGGTAATACGAGATGGCCAAGACCGACGCATGAGGGGTCACGATGTCATCCTTAATGGCGCCCCATCCTAGATATTCTCCTGTCGGTGCGCTGGCCGCAGACCAGCCCCACACGGGGGCGCCTATTCGTTGGGCATGACTGATTTGGGCATACGCAAAGTTGGCAGCAGATTTTCCTAATACCGTTTGCCTTTCATCCAGGAAAAGTCCTGAAAGGAACTGCATGAACAGTCCCCCCCCCTGCCATCCTGGCACATAATACCCCTGTCCATATCTTGTTTCTACATTCCTGTCTAACGCCTCCCAGTGGAGCATTGGCACATCACCCTGAGCGATTCCCAGAAAACTACTCATGCGCGTGTCAGCGCCGAGAAAATTGTAATACCATTTGCCCCAAGACTGTTGAATGGCAAACGTTTTCTTCGAGAGATTGTACCCACCTTTATAATAATGATTTTCCGGTTCATAGATGACGCTCCAATTCATTGAAGCTAAAAGGGCATCAACATGGTTTTTAACTTCGGGAAAAATATTCTTAGCCAAAATCAATCCAGCACAAAAATTGCCCAGGTGGTCAACCGTTGAAAACTGTTGATCGGTTGTTTCCAACGTATGGACATTAATCCAAGACACAGGGAAGCCATTCCACTTTTCAACGTTCGTTAGGCTATCGAGCGCTTGTTTTACCTGCGCAAGGGATTTCCCATGCGAGATGAGCCCCGTTTGAGCAGCAACGACAGAAGAGGCGATATAAAACCCGATATTCGTGATAGAGGTATTGAGATTACTGCGATGACTGGAATCGTAGGGAAGGCCTGTTTTGTCATCAACGAAGTGTTCAATGTAATTCCAGGTATCAGAGAAAATCTTCTTTAAGAACATCCTATCCGAATGAGAAATCGTTTGACCACCGTTGACAGAGGAAGACAAAGTGATAAGCCCTAAGTAAATCGCTGCAAGTTTAAAAATCCTAGCATTCACAGTCATTTTAACTACGTCCCCCCCTTGCGGTGGAGGTCGTGAGCGTAGAGGCAGATGCGGTTTCGGCCATGCATCTTTGCCCAGTAGAGCGCTTCATCGGCCATTTTGATGAGCGCCTCAGGATCCTTCGCATGGATCGGATAGGTGGCCACGCCGAGGCTCGCCGTCATCGAGATCTTACGACCATCCGGGAGCTCGAAAGGTACGTCCTGCATGGCTTGGTGCAGGCGGGCGGCGAGAAAGAGGGCATCATCAGAAGTCGTCTCTGGCAACAGCATGACAAACTCATCACCACCATAGCGGGCGGTCAGGTCCACTTTCCGGGCTGTCCCCAGGAGCCGCTCGGCGGTTTGTACGAGGAGCCGATCCCCCGCGGGATGTCCGTAGCTATCATTGTGGGTCTTGAAGTGATCGATATCGAGTAAAATCACCGAGAGCTCCCCCTTGGCCCGCTCCGCCCGATAGAACTCCTCCAGGAGCCGCTGCTTGAAGTACCGCAACAGGTAGAGCCCCGTCAACCCATCGGTGTTGGACAGTTCCTCCACCCCCTGGAACACTCGGGCGTTCTGGATCGCCATCCCCAGCAAGCCGGCGATCCCTTCCACCAATTGCATGGTGCCTACGGAGATGTCTTGCTGACTCAACAAGTTGTCCACCTGGAGTACACCCTCGATGGCCTCATGGGTCGTGAGGAGGGCATAGAGAAACGTCCGACGCGGACGCTCCACTAACGAGGGCCCTCGTCCGCGCAACAGCAAATCGACCATCGGGTGAACCCCCGGCGTGAGCGGATACCGCTCCGTCTCCATCGGTGGTTGCTGGCGTGTCGGTTCCAGCGTGAACTGGTGCACGAGCATCTTTTCTTGCTTGTCCACCAGATAGATTCTGACTCGGTCGAAGCCCAAGTGAGTCTTTAAACTGTTAGCGACCCCTTGGAGCAGTTCCTCCAATCGTAAGGAACGGAACAGCACGGTGCTCAACTCGGTAAAGGCGAGCAACAACTCTTCCTGTGCATGAGAGGTAATCGCGAACTCCAGGCTTCGAATCGCCAGCGCCATTTCATCGGCGAGATCCTGGAGGAGCGGTTGTTCATCAGCACGGATGGGGGTTCGAGACAGGGACCGGTCTACGCGCAGGGCCCCGATCACCTCGCCATAGGCGGCGAGCGGCACCCAAACGACGGTGGGAGCATTCTCAAACCGCAGCGAGGTTTTCTCCCCTGTGAGCAGTTTTCGGAACGGAGAACCGGTGGCAATGATGATCTCTTCCTCCCCCCCTAGGAGTTCGCCGTGGAGAAGTTGCTTGGTTGCGTACAGCGTCATGCGGACGGTGTCGAGGAAGAAGAGGGTGACCCCCTCATACCCGAGGCTGGCGATGTGGGCGAACATCCGTTCGAGTAGCGCGTCCACCTCTCGGGGAGGCGAGCGCCAGGAACTCCCCCGGATCAGCTCTATCGGCTGCTCCTGTAAATCCTGCCGGAGTTGGCGGAGGACTTCGAGGTGTTGACGCAACTGGTCCTCTGTGGAACGTGAAGGGTGCTGCTCCCCGGAGGAGATCGGATTGACCACCTGCCAGCTATGCAGAGGTTCAGGTGAGGTCGGAACCACCGGACGGGGAACGTTCTCGGGGTCAGCCATAGAGGGTGAGGACATGGTTTGTCTCTTCCGCGGCCCTGGTCATGGTCTGCCGGAGGAGCTCGTCCGTGTACCGGTGATTGATGAGTTCTTGGATGAGCAAGTCCACCTGCTCGCAGAGGATCCGTTCCACGGTTCCGAGCGTGAGAATGGGCTGGAAGGTCTTGGCATAGTCGAGCGAGCGCCGAAAGACCCCCCCGATCTCCTGATAGGGGGCTGGGAACAATTGGTCGAAGGCGGAGTAGCGGGGTGGTAACATCCCGATGGCCCGGGCATGGCGGAGTTGCGAGGTCGGGTCCGTGAGAAAACGGACCCAGGCGGCGGCTTCCTCGGGGTGTTGGGAGAAACTCGTCACCGCTAAGTGGCTTCCCCCGAGGAAGGTTGCGCGGCCAGCCGAACCCGCCGGGAGCAACGTGACCCCATAGTGCTCGGCGACCTCTGCGCAGTACTCCGGGTGCTGCAGGTTCAAAGCGCGCTCGATCGGCCAGGTCCCCGAGATCTGAAACGCAAACTGGCCGGTGAAGAAGTTCTCGTAGGTCAGCCCTTCCTGACCAACCAGCGGGATTATCCCCTGCCGGATCATATTGAAAAAGGAACGGATCCCTTGGAGCGCCGGTTCCTCGTGGAACACCGCTTTGGAGGAGGTGGCATCCAGAAACTGTCCCCCCGCCCCCCATACCCACGGCGCGAGGTCATGCATCAGCACCCATTCTTTCCGGACCGATGGGCCCAACGCGTAGAACGGCTTCCCTTGAATGGGGTGTCTGGTGATCCAATGACAGAGGTGAGACATCCCCTCCCAGCTCTCCAGGTCTTGGAGGGTGCCTCTGATCGCCTCCAGGACGTCTTTGCGGTAATACAATACCCGCACATCCATGAACCAGGGTACAGAGTAGATCGGTTCCTCCCCCGTCGGCACACGGTGATTCCAGGCAAGCGTGATGGCGTCATCGGTGGGAGGCAACACCACCGAGCGACGAAGATCCAGCAACGCGCCCAGGTAGGCGAGCGTGCGACTCCACGTACTCCCAATCTGAATCACGTCAGGGAGCGCATCCCGTTGCCGTTGTTTGACGACCGCCATCAAGCGATCCCAGGCGTAGGCCCAGGGAATAATCGTCAGCACGATATTAACATGCTCATGGAGTTGACGGAACTCGTTGATTTCTCTATCTAGAACTGAGCGGGTCTGAAACCCGGCGTTGGGCATGAACCAGACATTCAGGGTGATCGGGGAGGCGCCTGACCCACGGGCGATTGTCATTGGTTTTCTCGTTCAGGGGGTACCACCTTGGGAGAGGACAGAGGGGAGGGATGGGCGGCGACGGAAGCGACCGGGAGGGTCAAGGAGAACGTACTTCCTTCTCCTACCCGACTCTCGACCCAGACCTTGCCGCCGTGGGCCTCGACCACCCGTTTGACCAGCGCCAGCCCTAATCCCGCTCCCCGGACTTGGCCGGTAAAGTTATCGTCAATTTGGTAGAACTTCTGAAAAATTTTCGCCCGCTCTTCCGACGGGATTCCCGGGCCGTTATCCGTGAGGGTGAGCAACACCCAGCCGTTCTCCTCGCGGCGGCCACCAAACTGGATCCAGCGGTCCGGTTTGGGATTAAACTTCACGCCATTCTCAATCAGACCCGCCAAGGCCTCGACGACCTTTTCGCTATCTACCTGCACGGGGGGCAACTCGGTGATCGTCTCCTCCACCTTCAGGTCCACGATGCCCAACTGACCGCGCCGTGTCCGTTTTTGGATCGCTTCCTCGAACAGCGGTTTGACCGACTGGCGTTCCAGGGTGAGCCGGAGCGTCGGGGCATCAATCACCGTAAACTGAATGAGTTTTTCGACCAGTTCGGACAGGATCTGGCCCTGTTGGCCAATGGTGGTGATGGCCCGCCGTTGTTTTTCTGTGAGGTTTTCCGAGTCCCATTCCTTTAAGAGGAGAGGGACATAGCCCAGGATCGGGACAAGCGGGGTTCGCAGTTTATGGCCAATGAGCGAGAGGAATTCCCGTTGGAGCGCCCCGGCCTGCCGTTCCTCCGTCACATCCCGCACCAGCCACAGATACCCCGCCACGCGCCCGGTGTCGTTGGTAAGTCGCGTCACCTGACAGGCCACGATCAACAGTTTCGGTTCTCGTCGTTCCACATCAAAGTTGGTGGCCGGGGCGCTGGTGTGGTCGCTCAATACTGCCCAGGGGAGGCTGGCAGAAAATGCCCTTAAGAAGTTTGGCAGCGGGCTCGTCGTTG
>JACPXA010000241.1 GCA_016196785.1 Elusimicrobiota bacterium | reverse complement strand
TATATCACAAACAGGGCTGGGGTCAGGCACCGAATTCCGGTAGCTACCCCAGTTGTGGGGTCAGCCCATATTCGGTGCCTGACCCCTTCTCACCTCTCGGAGTCTGCCCCCTACGTTCCTAGGAGGGAGGCGGCGGGGCGGTCAACGAGCCAGTGGAGCTCGCCAGGGTTGGGACGGATAAGCTGAGCGGGAAGTGCCTCTGGCCGAGTGTCGCCTTGGAGAACTTCCTTCAGGATGGCGGCCTTCGATTGGCCGCTCACCAGGAAGACGACATGTCGGGCGGCATTGAAGACCGGGATGGTGAGGGTGAGTCGGTAGGCATTGAGGGTTTTGACAAACGGCGCGGCGACGAGCCGGGTACATTCCTGGAGCACCGCGGTGTACGGGAAGAGCGAGGCGGTATGGCCATCCTCCCCCAACCCCAACAGCACCAGATCAAGCTGGGGCCAGGCCCCTTCTGAAAGCCCGAACACGTTTCGGAGCGTTTGAGCATATTCCTTGGTGCCCACGTTCGGGTCCTGTTGTTCTCCCGGCATTCGATAGATGTTTGGTTCAGGGATGGGGACTTTCGAGAGCAGAAGCTCATGGGCCATTCGGTAGTTGCTGTCCGAATGATCCGGCGGGACGCACCGCTCATCACCCCAAAAGATAGCAACCTGGTCCCAGGGGACCTGTTGCCTAAAAGTGGGTTCTCCAAGCATGGCATACAAACGACTGGGGGTGCGCCCTCCGCACAGGGCAACGGTCAAGCGGCTTCGCTTTGTGACCGCTTGCTGCGCCAGTTGGACAAAGAGCTCCGCTGCCCGGTGGCTTAGCTCTTCGAGATTTTCACAACGGATGAGACGAGGGTCTTTCAAGACCTGACCCCAGTTTTTACTGGTGCCAGTGGTGACCATCCTGGGCAATCCAGGTATCGGCCTCGGCGGGGCCCCAGCTGCCGGCGGGATAGTTGGGAAACGATGGCGGGGGGCTGTTCTGCCAGGCCTCGAGGAGGGGGGTTGTCAGAGCCCAGGCGGCTTCCACCCCATCATGCCGGGCATACAGCGTTTGGTCTCCTCGCAGACAATCCAGGAGGAGCCGCTCGTACGGTTCAGCCGCCTGCGCGCCGAACGACTGGCTGTACCGGAACTCCATCTGCACGGGGTTGATACAGATGGCCTGGCCAGGGACCTTCGCTCCAAAGGTCAGGGAAATTCCTTCATCCGGTTGAATGTTGAGCATCAGGAGGTTGGGTTCTACCCGGTTACAAGCGGAATGTTGAAAAAACATGTGCGGGACCCGTTTGAACTGGATCACAATTTCCGTAACCCGTTTGGCGAGCCGTTTACCGCTCCGGACATAGAACGGGACATCCGCCCATCGCCAGTTATCAATGAAGAACTTCATGGCCACATAGGTTTCCGTTGAGGAATTCGGGGAGACCTTGTCTTCGCTGCGGTACCCCTTGGTCGGTTTTCCCCCGCCCTCCCCCGCCCCGTACTGACCACGCACCGTGCATTGGCTCACCTCCTCCGCCGACATGGGATGCATCGCCTGCCACACCTTCTGCTTCTCATCCCGGACCGCCTCGGCCTCAAAGGTAACGGGGGGTTCCATCGCCACCAGCGCTAGGAGCTGGAGCAGGTGATTCTGCACCATATCCCGCAGCGCCCCAGCTTGCTCATAGTAGGCGCCGCGGTTCTCGATCCCCAGGGTCTCCGCCGCGGTGATCTGCACGTGGTCAATATAGTTCCGATTCCAGAGCGGTTCGAAGATCCCATTGGCGAGGCGGAACACCAGGATGTTTTGGACGGTCTCTTTGCCTAGGTAATGGTCAATCCGATACACCTGTTCTTCTTGAAAGGCCTGATGGACGACGTGGTTCAGAGCTTGGGCACTCTGAAGATCCCGGCCGAAGGGTTTCTCGATGACGATGCGCGGCCAGACCCCTTCCGATTCGGTCCTGGGCGTGGTAGGGGGGGGCCGGAGTAGCGGCCCCCCCACTGGGATGGCTGTGCGGGGGGGTGCCTGGGACGGAGGGGATAAGGAACAGCGGGTGTGGGAGAGTCCCGCGGCCCCGAGCCGTTGAAGCACCTCAGCGTACAAGGTCGGCGGGGTCGCTAGGTAAAAGATGACGTTCCCTTGGGTACGTCGTTCTCGCTCAATTTTGTGGAGCAGCTCGCCCAAGGTTCGGTAGCTGTCTGGGTTCGTATACTCACCCGCGTGGTAATAAAACCCTTGGGCAAACTGCGTCCACAGGGTCGCATCAGGAGCACTGTCAGGTGAAAACTGTTCGACCGCCTCCCGCAGCGTTTACCGGAACTGCTCATGGGTCAGGGAGGTGCGAGCGAACCCCACCACGGAGAACCCCGGAGGTAACAGTTTCTGTTGATGGAGTCGGTACAGCGCCGGCACCAGTTTCCGGTGGGTGAGATCCCCGGAGGCCCCAAAGATCACCAGGGTGCAAGGCGAGAGAGGGAGTTCTGGGATCGCCCCTGAGCTGACGGCAGGAGCGATGGTCGTTTTGGGAGCGGTCGTTCTTGGGTTAGGACTCACTGAGGAGAAGACCGGCCTGGGACACGAACCGATGGATCGGGTGCCGCGGGACGGATGCGGCCGGCACCCGCGGTACCCGTGCGGGCGGCTCCCGCGGTCTTCACCGCGTGTCCGCCGAACTCATTGCGCAGCGCGGCGATCACCTGGTCAGCAAATGACTCCTCTAGCCGAGAGCGAAAGCGCTGAAAGAGCGACAGGGTAATGACCGGTGCCGGCACGCCGGCTTCGATGGCCTGCTGGACCGTCCATCGTCCCTCTCCGGAATCCTCTACGTATCCTTGGATCCCGCTGAGGTCTGGGTTCTTGCCGAAGGCTCGTTCCGCTAACTCTAAGAGCCAAGAGCGGACCACGCTGCCTTGATTCCAGAGCCGGGCAATGCGAGGCAAGTCCAGACGGAAAGGAGCCGCCTTCATGAGCGCAAACCCTTCCCCGTAGGCTTGGAGCATCCCGTATTCGACCCCGTTATGAACCATCTTCACGAAATGACCAGAGCCCGTGGTGCCGACATAGGCGTAACCATCAGGTGGGGCGAGCGTTTTGAGAGCTGGTTCAAGGGTCCGAAACGCGCTCTCGTCTCCCCCTACCATCAAGCAGTAGCCTTCCGTGAGCCCCCAAATCCCGCCAGAGACCCCTGCATCGAGAAAGCGGATCCCTTTGGCCTTCAGTTGCTCATCGTGCCGCAGATCGTCCTTATAGTACGTATTCCCCCCATCCACGAGGATATCATTCTTGGAAAGGAGGTGAGCCAACTGCTGAACATGCTCATCGGTGGCGTCGCCAGCCGGAAGCATGAACCAGACCGCTCGCGGTGGGGAGAGTTTCTGGACTAACTCCGGTAAGGAGTAAGCGCCGGTCGCACCGTGCTTTTCTGCCAGTTTGGTCTTTTCAGGAGTTCGGTTATAGGCAACGATCTGATGGCCTCCCTTGAGAAGCCGTTCGACCATATTGGCGCCCATGCGCCCCAGTCCGACGAAGCCTAATTGCATAGCGTGACTCCTATTTACCGTGAGGCGAGCTCGGTGGCGACTTCCTCAAAAGCGCTGAGGAGCCGCTGTAACGCTGCCGCCAGCGTAATCTTGCCAGTGCCGTCTGCTTGCCTGCGCCCTATGTGAATGCGGATGACCCGTCGGCCATGCGCTTTGAGTGCGAGAAAGTCCCCGACCGCTTGCGCTCGTTTAAGCACCCCAAAGGTATATGGCTGACCCGGGATGGGCAGGTCCTCTTGGTCCTCCGCCGTGAGCTGGAGGAACAGCCCATGATCAGGACCTCCCTTGTGCAGTTGCCCAGTCGAATGCAGGAATCGCGGACCATACCCGACCGTCGTAGCGACCTTGAAGGTATCCCGCAGCGTCTGACGAATCGCGTGGAGTGCCCGGTGGTGTTCAGGAGTCTGTTGAAAATATGCCATCAGGGCGATGTAATCACCGTGACGGCTTTGGCTGAGGTGGTGTGCTAACACGGTAGACAGTGAGGGAACGGCAGGAACGTCGCCAAACACCTGGAAGCCGTCCTGGTGAAACACTGGGGAACCCTCCTGTAGGGCACCGGTGGCATGGAACTGTTCCAAGAGCCGTTTGGTGTTGTCCTTGCTCTCAGTCACGTTTGGCTCATCAAAAGGGTTGATGCCTAGCATCGCCCCAGCCACCGCTGTGGCCAACTCCCATCGGAAGAATTCCCCACCGAGCTCCAGTCGGTCGTTGAGGGTGAGTCGAATCACCGGATGGCCGTCGCCCTCCAATCTTTTCAAGGTCGCTTCGATGCTCGTTTCCCCAGGGTGGGACGTCTGATTTCCGTGGACTTTGATCGCTACAAAC
This sequence comes from Elusimicrobiota bacterium, assembly GCA_016196785.1. Classification (GTDB taxonomy): domain Bacteria; phylum Elusimicrobiota; class Elusimicrobia; order 2-01-FULL-59-12; family JACPXA01; genus JACPXA01. The sequence goes on along the minus strand of JACPXA010000241.1, from coordinate 3,995 downwards.
ACGCGGTCATCGGAGTAGGCCACCGGCTGCCCCAGCGCTTCCCCTTCAACGGGCACGATGCCCTGGCCTTCTTTGCCGGTGCTTTCGGCGATGAGTTGTTCCAGCCATGTGCCAAAGCGTTCAATCACTGGGGAAATAACGAACGTCAGTTTATCTCGGCCCGCCTTCGCCCGCCCCCCGAGCAGGATCCCGAGTGAGATCCCTGGGTTCTGCTCTCTTGAAACGCTGGCCGCACACGCGGTGCCCATCTGTTGGGCCCGCTGTAAGAGCGCCCGGAGATCCACGCCGATGAGCGCCGCGGGAACCAGGCCAAACACCGTCAACGCCGAAAATCGTCCCCCCACGTCCGGGGGAGCCAAGAAGATTCGACGGAACTGGACATCCCGAGCCAGTCGCTCCAGCGGTGTCCCGGGATCGGTAATGGCAATGAATTGTGCACCCAAAGGCTTTCCCTGTTTGCCATGAGTGGTTCGAAGTCTCTCTGCAAAGTATTGGTAGAGCGACGAGGTCTCAATCGTGGTTCCTGATTTGCTGGAGCAGATGAAGAGCGTATTCGACAGGTCCACTGCGTGTTCAACGGCGCGGATGGTTGCAGGATCGGTGCTATCCAGGACGTGCAAGGTCGGATACCCTGGGGCTGAGCCAAACGTGTGGGCGAACACCTCAGGCGCGAGGCTACTTCCCCCCATCCCGAGAAGGACGACATGGGTGCACCCCGAGCGTTTGCTCTCCTCCGCAAAGTCGAGCAGTTCGCGCACCTGCGCCTGCATGGCAGGCACGATGGTCAACCAACCCAACCGGTTTTTAATCAGCGGCGCCAATGAGGGATCGGCTTTCCAAAAGGTAGGATCCTTGGCCCAAATCCGCCGGGCGGCGTCGGGCTGATGAAAGGCGGAAGTGGAGGAGGGGCTTGGGTTGGGGGCTGTCACGAAAGAACCGTTACGGATTCCGCGTTGGTGCGGTCTGACGGCTTGTCCCTGCGCGGAACATTTCCCGCTTAGCAGCCAACGACTGCATCAGTTTCTCATAAGACTCCGCAAAGAGCTTGACCCCCTGCTCTTCCAGTTGCTGGGTGACTTGCCGCATATCAATGCCAACTTCCCCTAACCGCTGGAGAATCATCCGCGCATTTTCCGGCCGCTCTTCCAGACTGGGCCGGACCTTCCCATGGTCGAGGAACGCAGCAATCGTCGCCTGTGGGAGGGTATTCACCGTATCAGGACCGATGAGTTCCTCCACATAGAGGACATCACGGTAACGGGGGTTCTTAGTGCCCGTGCTGGCCCAGAGCGGTCGTTGGACACGGGCGCCTTGCCGTTTCCAGGTCTCAAAACGGGAACCCTCAAACACATTCAAGAAGCGCTGATAGGCCATCTTCGCGTTGGCGATCGCCGCTTTCCCAAGGAGGGTTTCATACACCGCACGCTTCCCTGGCTCCGTCGTCATCTGTAAACGTTCCTCCAACAGTTTATCGATGAGCGTGTCAACCCGGCTCACGAAGAAGCTCGCCACGGAGGCCACCTCCCTGAGCGGTTTCTCCGAGCGGGCCAGTCGTTCGAGCCCGGCGAGGTACGCCTGCATAACCTCCTCGTAGCGTTCCAAGGCAAAGATCAGGGTCACGTTCACGTTGATCCCTTCGCTGATGAGTTGCTCGATTGCCGGAATGCCTTGCCGCGTCGCGGGGACCTTCACAAAGACGTTTCTCCGATTCACCAGTCGGTGAAGCCGGCGGGCCTCAGCTATTGTCCCCGCGGTGTCGGACGCGAGGTTGGGAGCCACCTCGATGGACACAAACCCATCGGCTCCTTGCGTCGCCTGAAACACGGGTTGGAACCGATCGGCCGCGAGTTGAATGTCGTACACCGTCAGGGCATCCATAATCTCCACAGCCCCTTTTCCCTGGGCGGCCAACGTCTGGATCTCTTGGTCGTAGTCCGTTCCGCCATCGATGGCTTTCTCAAAGATGGTTGGGTTGGAGGTCACGCCGCGCAGGCCATCTTGCTCAATTAACCGTTGGAGCTCGCCCGAGGTGATCAGTCCCCGACTGATGTTATCGAGCCAGACGCTCTGGCCATAGTCCTGCAGTTGTACCAATGGGGTAGGTTTCATCTCAATCCTCCAGATCCCCTCTCCGTGGCCGGCCAGTCCATCTCGCTGGAGTGACCGGGGAACGCCTTAGCCGTAGGATCAATGTAGGTCTTGGCGAAATTAACCGCAATGGCAGCCTCCCCAAAGCCGGTTGCGATCAACTTCAATTTGGCCTCGTGGCTGGCCCCATCCCCCGCGGCGTAGACCCCCGGGAGATTGGTTTCCATTCGCGGGTTCACCTTAATCATGTTGCCATCGAGCTGTAAGCCCCACTGGCGTAACGGACCGGGGTCCGCAAGAAAGCCGATATTGATCAGGAGCGCATCCACCGGCAGGGTCTCCTCCGCCTTGCTTTTACTATTGATGAGGGTCACCGCCTCTAATTGGGTGTTCCCCTGAACCGCCTTGACTTCGTAAAACAGTTTGAGCGTGACCGGCGAGGCCTTGAGCTGTTTGACGCTATCCTCATGGGCGCGGAACCCGTCGCGACGGTGGATCAGCGTGGTTGAAGCGGCAAGAGGATACAGATTCAAGGCCCAATCCACCGCGGAATCTCCCCCTCCTACGATGGCAATTCGCTTGCCCCGGAACCGTTCCTTTTCCTTGACCCCGTACCATACCCCCTTCTCCAAGAATCGTTCAACGCCTGGGACCTCCAGCGTCTTGGGTTTGAAGGATCCGATCCCCACGGAGATGATGACCGTTTTCGACCGATGGACCGCCTTGTCCGTCGTGACGGTGATGATCTTATCGCTCCCGATGGCAAGAGCCGTGACCCGCTCCCCAAGACACACGGTCGGATGGAACTGCATCCCCTGTTCGATGAGTTGTTTCCCCAGGTCCTTGGCCAGCACTTTGGGGAAGCCGGCGACATCATACACGTACTTCTCAGGGTAGAGCGCCATCAACTGCCCTCCCAGCTCGTTGAGACTATCCACAAGCTTGGTGCGCATCCCTCGCAGCCCCGCATAAAAGGCCGCAAAGAGCCCTGTTGTTCCCCCGCCAATGATCGTCACATCAAACAGATCGTCTGTCGTCATACATGAAGGCCTTCTGAAATTATTGTAACAAATTTAGAAGCTGTGGTGAGGAATGTGGATGAACGGCTGGCCGAACTGGACCCCGAGACTGACCGTGTAGGCGCCGGACAGGCCGACGCCGCCGCGCAGCGATAACCAGGGGAGTGGCTTCAACTGAGCGCCGGTGCTGATAAACGGTTGGTCGCGGTAAGGCCTATGCCAGTCTAGAATCCACTGGAGCCGCTCCGTATGACGCCAAGAGAACCCCAGACGGAAAGAGCGAGGGAGAAAACTCCGGGATGATCTGAGCTGATGCACACCGCTCGTCGTCTCATCCGCAGCGATCACCATCAAGCCGGGTATGTGGGTATGATAATACAGACCAATATCCACGATGAGTGAGGGCGAGGTGACATCTTTGATCCGGCGTTGGAGGTAATTGCCCGAGATGCCGGCCCCCACCCCGCTGCTGAACATTTTCCCGAAGGCCAGCGCACCCATCAGGTCGAACGACCGTTCGCCCTCATAAAACCGGTGGCCGAAGAGGTCCGCCGCCTCCAGTTCCCCTAGGGAGGCGTGGCCGATCCGTATGCCTCCTTTCCCATATCGTCTAATTGGCGTCGCAAGTATTGCGATATCGCGCTGAAGCCGTTCGACAACAGGTGTTTCCAAAAGGATTTGCTCAGGTCGTAGAACTGAGTGGGCAGGCTCCGAGTGAGTGTGAGACTCAGTTGCTACACCCCTGATGTTGAGGCAAACCATTACCCCTAGGCATCCCACCCCGATGCCTAGCGTATGGCTCCCGCGATGGACCAACTTTCGCATAAGCCCCTCCACCTTAAGTGTAACCGGCGAGGGTTAAGATTGCATGTAGATTAGGTTAAGTTT
>JACPXA010000236.1 GCA_016196785.1 Elusimicrobiota bacterium | reverse complement strand
GCACAGGAATGTATTCTGGGCCGCAAATTAGACCGAGGCCGCGGGCACTGCCTACGAAAACTTCCAAGGATAAATCGTTTAGGCCTTCCATAAACATCGGGATGATTTGAGGATATTGCAGCGCCCCTCCTAAAGCCCTAAGCGTCTTTTCTTGTTTTGTGTCATATATAAACTTAATAAGGCTTTTAGCGATCTCTAACGTTATCCCGTAATTGTCTTCTAGCTGCTTAGCATACCGGTTCTTCTCTCGTTGCCTCTGGATGGTTTGGATGATGCGGGGAATGAATAAAATTACTATAAATATAACCCAACCCCACCACGGGAGACTTTGAAAGAATTGCCAGAGGGCTTCAAGGCTCCCAGCCCCAACGAGGTTGGTGGTAATACCATGTAAGGGAGACTGAACAGCGAGTGCCAGGCGCTTGCTGGCGAAAGTAAGAGAATCACTGAGCGATGGGTTTCGGAGGCCAATAGTGATCTGGGCGCCGTTGCAGGGGAACGTTTGGAAAGAAGGTCCATAGACATTGGCTAAGGTGCGTTTTCTTTGAAGTGCTGGAACGTTGCCGATGAGCACCTTGAACGGTAAGAGGGTGGTTTTGTTCAGACGGATTTGGCCGGTGAGGACACTGCCATCTTGGCCTACAGGGTATGACGCAACCTCGTTGAGGGTCACCCCGAGCTGCTGCGAGGCGGTGACGACTTTCTGGAGCGTTCCAGGTAGAGCCGCGTTGCCCCCCAACTGACCGAGGGCTGTGTAAGCGTTAAAAACAGCCACGCCATCGCCCTGATGGGGGAGGTCGTCCAGGCCAGGGATGAATGCGATGTTCCCTTGGCTTTTGATTGTGAGGCGCTCGCCCGTGAAGAGTTTTTCGAGGGGGGTCTTGTCGCGGCGGAAGACCTCCAGGTAGTCATGATCACCTTCCATCTTGCTGATGCGAGGGGTGATGACGGCAAAGGGGAGGCGGTGCTGTTTGAGGAGTTGTGTGAGTCCCTCAGTGTGGAAGCCCCCAGCGACTACGATGGCCAGTTCAGGAACGGTGCTTGGACCCAGTTCAGACCCGGTTCTTAGTGGAGGCAGGTCTTTCCAGGTTTCCTGAAGATGGTTGACCAGGGCTTCGTTCCGTTGGGTGGCAAGGCGATAGAAGGCTTCGCAGCGGATGAGTAGATCAGTCCAGAAGTCTTCCCTCACCCCCACCCTCTCCCGCAGAGGGGAGAGGGAGCCAAGCAGAGGGACACCGATTGTTTTGGCCAAGGTAGCCAGGCGTTCGGGAAGGGCTAGGATGTAAACACGCCGCTGCGTATACTTCACCCACTCCGCGCTAGTGAAGGTTTGGGTCAGGAGTTTGCCGACACGGAGGAGGTCTTGGCTGGCGGCATGGAGCTGTTGCAGCGCGGGGGTCGTCAAGTAAGCGTTGACACGTTCCTGCTCCAAGCGCTCGAACTCGGCAAAGAGGGGTTCATGCTGGATCTGGTCCACTAGGAGGACGTAGTGGAGGTACCGGGCAAACTGCGGGTAGCGCTGCAAGGACACGCCCTGCCTCTCACAGAAGTGCCGGAGCGCGGCATAGTACCTGCTCGCAGAGAGTTGCCCCATCCGAAAGGCCACGCTGAGCTGGGTGAGCTCTTGGACTCCCTGGGTTGCACTGTGGGTCACCAGGGCTTCAATCACCCGCCGACGTTCGGCCTCCACTTGGGTGAAGTTCAACGACTGCTCAAGGGTGAGCGCCTGCAAGAACCAAGCGAGCTGCGGATATTGTGGGAAGAGTGAGGGGGTTGGCGTGCTCTCGGTTAAGGCCGTGACGTAAGTGGTGAGCGGGAGGGTGCCTTGGTGGTACTTGGTGATGAGTTCATCCAGCTTGAGGAGCGTAGGCGGATACATCTGACGTTTTAAGGCCTGGGTTCGTTGGAACCATTGTTCATGCAGAGCTTTCGCCTGTTGGGCGGCGGCGTAGGCGTCCCGATAGGCTTCGACATGGGCGCGGTAGAGTGAGGCGTCCTCAAGGCCGACAAATGGGAGCGGATCGCTCATGGTGAGACCCGCATACTCGGGGCCACTGATCCACCGGATGTTCAAGAAGTGCGCGGCGAGGTCTTTCGTCACTTGGGGATTGGGGAAGGCACGATAGGGGGCGAAGTTCACGGGACCTTTGGCTCCTTCGAGTCCCACCAACCGGAGGCCTTGGTGCGAAAACGTTTCAATCAGTGCGGCGATGTTCTGTTGCGCCTCCAGGTGATCATGGGCATCCTGAAGATGCAAGATGAGGCGGCGGGGTCGGTCTGTTGGCAGCCAGAGCTCTTGCACCGTCCCATAGGGGGCAACAACCCGGTTCAACCACTCAGGGAGCGGTTGACTACGGTGGACTCCCGCCCCCTCACCCTGCCCTCTCCCGCGGAGGGGAGAGGGACGAGGGGCAATAAGCGGAGGAACGGGGTGGGCTGGTGTCAGGGTCGCTAACTGGGCTTGGGGACTGGGGAGTTGGGCGAGGACCGGCCAGGCGGGGTGCGTCGGTGGAACGTGCGAGGGACGGAGCGCTTGCACCGCCTGCCGGCGCTCCTCCCAGAAGTTGGCCTGGGCTAACGGCGGGGCGATGACGTTCGAATAAAAAAACACCACCGCTGTTCCGCAGGCGGTGCTCCGTATCCACCGACGCATCAAGCAGACATTACCCAAACGCTTCATTAGGTTCCTTCTCAGGATTGAGTTATCACGTCCTGTGTCGCTCGGATCAAGCACTCCACCGAAATCGTCTCAGTGTACACGAATGGGATTAAGATTTTCTTACGGACTTGTAACGGACCTGTAAATTTTTAACCCATTTTTCAGATCGTCAATTCAAGGGGTTTTTGCCCATATGGAGGAAACTTCGGTGAGGAGGTGATCTCAACGCGGTGGGGTTAGGGTAGGTAGTAGACTGGAATCAACCGAACCTGGCAGGTTTTGATGGGTATGACTTTGCTGGTCCCACGGGTCAATATCCAGACTTCTTTGGGTGAGAACTTTTCGATAAAGCTGTGGAGACTCTTCCCCATCGG
>JACPXA010000235.1 GCA_016196785.1 Elusimicrobiota bacterium | reverse complement strand
GATCCCCAGCATCACAGTCTGCGAGTCGAGGGCGACACTATTGATGCGCTGCACCCGGAGGACGTGATTCCAGCCGTCCCCCAATGTCTGACAGCGACCTCCAGCAGGGTGATTGGCTCTTGACAGAACTGCTACGAAGAGGTAGCGTAGGTTTTTGTTATGCTGAAACACGCGTACACCGTGACGTTGATCCCAGGGGATGGAACCGGCCCGGAGCTGACGGAAGTCGTCAAAGCGGTGGTTGCCGCCACGGGGGTCCCCATCACCTGGGAGGTGCAGGAGGCCGGGGCCGACGTGATGGACCGCTACGGCACCCCCTTACCTGAGGGAGTGCTTGAATCCATCCGACGCAACAAGGTTGCCCTGAAAGGACCGATTACGACCCCCATCGGGTCGGGGTTCCGGAGCGTCAACGTGGCGCTTCGGCACGAACTCGATCTCTACGCGTGCCTTCGCCCGTGTAAGTTCTACCCGGGGGTGAAATCCCGCTATACCGGTATTGACCTGGTGATCGTGCGGGAAAACATGGAAGACCTTTACGCAGGCGTGGAGTTTCCCGCCGGGAGCCCGGAAGCTCGACAAATCATGAGCTGGGCTCCGAAAAAGATCCGGCCCGATGCCGCCATTTCGATCAAACCGATTTCCCGCACCGGCAGTCTACGGATCGTCCGGTTCGCCTTTGAGTATGCGCTCCGGCATGGGCGGCGCAAGGTCACGGCCATCTGCAAAGCCAACATCATGAAGTTCACCGATGGGCTCTTCTTCGAGTCCGCTCGTGAGGTGGCGAAAGACTATGCCGGCCGGGTCGAGTACGAGGAGAAACTCATTGACAACATGTGTATGCAGCTCGTGCAAAAACCGGAGCGCTATGATGTCCTGGTACTTCCCAACCTCTATGGGGATATCCTCTCCGACCTCTGCGCGGGGTTGATTGGTGGGCTGGGAATCGCCCCGGGCGCCAACATCGGGGATGACATCGCGGTCTTTGAGGCGGTGCACGGCTCCACCCCCAAATATGCAGGGATGAATCGAGTCAACCCCACGGCCATGCTCTTGTCCGTCCAATTGATGCTGGACTATCTGGGGGAACGGCAGGCGGCAGACCGATTGGAGCGGGCGATCGCGGCCGTGATCGCCGAAAACCAAACCGTCACCGCCGATCTGGGGGGCACCGCCGGCACTAAGGAAATGGGCGACGCGATCATCCGCGCGCTCGAACGCCACACGACCTCACCCAGTTTTTAGGCGGGAGGGGTTTCGACAAAAACGTTGCCTGGAGTCCAGCACTTTGGGTATTGTTTATCTGTCGTTAATAAACATTCCCAAAGGAGGGCCCAGGCAAGATGAAGAGACGACGATGGTGTACGCCGATTATAACAGACTGGCAAGCCTGTGCCTGGGACATCACCCGACCCATTCACGGCATTGAAAATTGGCATTTGGCATGTTATAATGGAAATAGGAGGTGGTCGCTATGGAAACGACCTTGGATAAATTTGGGAGAGTCGTGATTCCCAAAGAAGTCCGTGACGACCTAGGGTTACAACCAGGGGCTGTGCTTCTGGTCGAAGAACACCCACATGAGATTCTCTTAAGACCAGTGCAGGGAGAACCTCAGGTCATTGTGAAGGATGGGATCTTGGTGTTCACCGGTCACCCCACAGGGCATATTGCAGATGCCCTCCATGCCCACCGCGAGGAGCGTTTGAAGAGACTCTCGCCTCGAGTGAAACAATGAGAGTCTTGTTTGACACCTCGGTTCTTGTGGCCGCAGTGGTGGAGGCTCATGCCATGCACGGTCGTGCATTCTTGTGGCTCAAGCGAGCCAAGGCGAAAGAGTATGAGTTCCTGGTTTCGAGTCACACAGTCGCTGAGCTGTATGCCGTCCTCACGAGCCTTCCCCTCAGTCCAAAAATATCCCCTGGTACAGCGTGGCGGTTGGTTCATGAAAATGTGGGGACGGTCGCAAGAACCGTCGCTCTTTCAGCTTCGGATTACGAGTCTGTCGTTAAGCGAATGGCCGAGCGAGGCTTAACAGGGGGACTTGTGTACGACGCCCTGATTGCTCAGGCAGCTCGGAAATCAGGTGCCGATCGCCTTTTGACACTCAACGCAGACGATTTCAAGCGCGTGTGGCCCGAAGGGGCATCTGCGGTGATTGTTCCATAGCGAGGAAGAGCGAAGTGTCCGCCCTGCATTGTTGATGAACTCACCCTTGGTCACACTGATTCCCGGGGATGGGACCGGGCCAGAGCTGACCGAGGTCGTCAAAGCGGTGGTTGCCGCCTCGGGGGTGCCCATCACCTGGGAGGTGCAGGAAGCCGGGGCTGAGGGGCGGACCGTGACCACCGATGTGGGAGGCACCGCCGGCACCAAGGAAATGGGCGACGCGATCATCCGCGCACTCCGCCAACCTTGACTCCCCCCCGTCTATTTTGATAGAAGAAGCCTATGCCCAACCCAAAGAAACATCATACCGCATCACGGCGGGATAAACGGCGAGCGAACTGGAAGGTTCGGCTCCCCAGTCTGTCCCAGTGTCCCCAGTGTGGGGCGGCAGCCCTCCCCCATCGGGTCTGTCCCTCGTGCGGCTTCTACGCAGGCCGTCCCGTCATCACTCAACCTCAAAAACCCTCGAAACCTGAGGCGACTGAATAGCCCTCATTCCGGAACCATGCTGGGAAGCGAAACCTGTGAGCGCTAGTATACGGATCGCCCTGGACGCGATGGGGGGCGATGACGCCCCCCGCGTGGTGGTTGAAGGAGCGGTGCAAGCGGCCCAACGGGGATATGAGATTATCCTCTTCGGTGACCAAAAGCAGCTCTCGGCTGAACTCGCCCGGCTCCAGGCAGGCTCGCTACCCATCACCCACTGCCCGGAGGTCATTAGCATGGAGGAAAGCCCGGCACTGGCCTGCCGCCAGAAACGGAACGCCTCGATCATGCTCGCCTCCAAGGCGGTCGCGGAAGGCCGGGCGGATGCGCTGGTCTCTGCAGGAAACTCCGGGGCGACGATGACCGCGGCCCTGATGCATCTGCGCCGCCTCCCAGGCGTCCTCCGTCCCGCCATCGCCTCCCTCATCCCGACCGCAAAGGAGTTCTGCGTGCTCCTGGATGTCGGGGCCAACGTGGATTGTCAGCCTAAACATCTGCTGCAATTCGCGGTGATGGGCAATGTGTATGTGAAGCACATCTTGCACCGGCCCAACCCGCGGGTTGGTATTCTCTCGATTGGGGAAGAAGCCTCGAAGGGCAACGAGCTGACCCTTGCGACTGCGGAATTGCTGAAATCAGCCCATCTTAACTTTATCGGGAATGTCGAAGGCCGAGACATCCCGCAGGGAACCGCTGATGTGATTGTCTGTGATGGGTTCGTCGGCAACGTGATTATAAAATTTGGAGAAGGGCTGGCCGAATCGCTGATCCATCTGTTGAAGGAAGAAGTGAGGCAACATCCGTTGTCGCTTGCGGGGATGCTCTTCTTCCGAGGCATTCTGAAGGACCTGAAAAAGAAAGTGGACTATGACGAGTACGGCGGAGCGCCCCTCCTGGGGGTCAACGGGGAATGTATCATCTGTCATGGGGGGTCAAACGCCAAGGCCATCGCCAATGCGATCCACGTGGCAGGGACCTTTGTCACCGAACACATCAATCAGGAGATCGAACGCGAGCTCAAGGCCCTCCCTCCCTCGCAGCAGACGACGGGGCAGACGGGTCCGGTCCCCTCACCCGAGGTGAACTTCCCAGCATGAACACCGACCACCGCTGGGGGATCTGCTTCCGCGGCACAGGGTCATATCTGCCCGAGCGGGTCCTGACCAACCAGGACCTTGAACGGATGGTGGAGACCTCTGACGAGTGGATCACGACCCGGACCGGCATTAAAGAGCGCCGCATCGCTGCCCCGGAGCAAGCCACCTCGGACCTCGCCATCCAGGCGGCCCGCACCGCGCTCGCTGACGCCCGGATGCGGCCGGAAGCCCTTGACGTCATCCTCGTCGCCACCGTGACCCCTGACATGCTCTTTCCCTCGGTCGCCTGCCTGGTTCAGCAGGCGTTGGGGGCTTCGCAGGCGATATGTTTCGATATCAACGCCGCCTGTTCCGGATTTATTTACGGGCTGGCCTGTGCGAAAGGATTTTTGGAATCGGGGGCATACAAGACGGTGCTCCTCATCGGGGCGGAAAAACTCTCCGCCATCACGAATTGGGAGGACCGTTCTACCTGTGTCCTGTTCGGGGACGGGGCGGGGGCTGTCATCCTGGAACGGACCGATGGCCCAACCCACTTGCTCTCAACCTTCCTTGGCTCGGATGGCCGTCGAGCTGAGATCCTCAAGGCCCCCGGGGGAGGATCCCGTCTCCCGCTCACCCCCGAGGTGGTCCAGCAACGACTCCATTGCATCCAGATGGACGGTCAAGAGGTGTTTAAACTCGCCGTCGTCAAGATGTTGGAGGCAGCGGAAAAGCGCTGGCGCTCGCGGGAAAAACGTACCAGGATGTGACGCTGTTCATCCCGCATCAAGCGAATCTGCGAATCATCAAAGCGCTCGCCAAGCGACTCCAGGTCCCTCGCGATCGGGTCTTTCTCAATCTTGAAAAGTACGGGAACGTCTCCGCCGCCACCACGGTGATCGCGCTGGATGAAGCCCGACGGGCTGGCCGCATCCATCCGGGCGACATCATTGAGTTGGTGGCGTTTGGCGGCGGGCTGACCTGGGCCGCCGCCGTCATCCAGTGGTAACATCTATCTTACCCCTCTGGTGTTCGGGGAACACTCCTCCCTTTGGAAAAGGGAGGCGGGGAGGGATTTCGATGGCTCAATGGCAAATCCCCCTCCATCCCCCTTTGTCAAAGGGGGAAGACTTGCGGGTGAGGGTCGTTAAGTGAGCGGAAATGTCCGGATCGCTTTTTTGTTTCCGGGTCAGGGCGCTCAACGTGTCGGGATGGGGAAACAGTTCTACGACACCGAGCCAACGGCTCGGGCACTCATGGATCAGGCCGGGGCCCTCCTGGGCCTTTCGTTCCTGACCACCCTCTTTGCGGGCCCGGAGACTGCCCTCCGAGAGACCAGCGTCACGCAACCCGCGCTGTTTACGGTAAGCGCCGCGTGCTGTCTAGTGCTTCGGAAGCATGGGGTGGCGCCGGACATGGTCGCGGGCCACAGCGTGGGAGAATATGCCGCGCTCTGGGCCGCTGGGGCATTCGACTTCCCGACAGGGTTCCAACTGGTGCAGAAGCGCGGGGAGGTGATGCAGCAAGCAGCCGCCCACCATCCAGGGAGCATGCTTGCCGTGATCGGATTGTCCACTCAGCAGGTCAACACTCTCTGTGCAGAGGCAAGCCGGTTGGGGGTGTGTCAGCCGGCGAATTGGAACTGCCCCGAACAGGTGGTAATTGCTGGTGAACCGCCCGCCTTAGCTGAAGCACAACGGCTTGCTCAAGGCGCCGGGGCCCGCGTGGTCCCCCTCGAGGTCTCGGGGGCGTTCCATACCCCGCTCATGGCAGAGGCCTCCACCGTGATGCGTGAGGTGCTCAAGCGCACGGCCTTCGCCGAGCCGACCATTCCGGTGGTCAGCAATTGGGATGGTCAGCCGAGCCGGTCGGCCAAAGCGCTCCAGAAGAAGCTCATCCATCAATTGGATCATCCGGTCCTGTGGGAGTCCTCGATGCGCACGCTTCGAGCCCAAGGGATCGAGACCTTTATCGAGGTAGGACCCGGTCGGGTCCTCTCCGGTCTCCTCCGGAAGATTGACCGCCACGCCCGCTGCTTTCAGGTGGAGGACCCCACCAGCTTAGCGGCAACGCTCGAAGGGATAAAGGAACACATATGCGATTAAAAGACCGCGTGGCCATTGTGACGGGAGGGGCCCAAGGGATTGGCAAAGCCATTGCGTTCGCCTTCGCCCGGGAAGGGGCGGGGATCGTCTTGTCTGACGTGCAAGAGGCCGCCGTCAGGCAAACCGCCGCAGAGATTACGCAAACTACGGGCGTCCTGACCCTCGCAGTCACCGGCGATGTCACCCGACCCACAGACTGCGAAACCCTCGTCCAGCAGGCGCTTGACAAGCTAACGAAAATTGATATACTCATTAACAACGCAGGAATTACACGCGATAATCTTGTGCTGCGAATGTCAGATGACGAGTGGAATAGCGTCCTGGGGGTCAACCTCACGGGCGCGTTTAACTGTACGCGGGCGGTTGTCCGCCCAATGATGAAACAGCGCGCTGGCCGAATCATCAATATCTGCTCCGTGGTGGGACTCATGGGAAATGCCGGCCAAACCAACTACGCCGCGTCGAAAGGAGGGCTCATCGCCCTGACCAAGGCGTGTGCCCGAGAATTTGCCAGCCGGCAGATCCTCGTCAATGCGATTGCCCCGGGGTTTGTTAAAACCGCCATGACCGACAAACTCTCCGATGAGCAACGTCAGCGTCTCACCGCCTTGATCCCATTAGAACGCTTAGGGGAGCCCGAGGATGTCGCCCAAGCTGCCTTGTTCCTTGCCAGTGATGCCGCTGCCTACATCACGGGCCAGGTGATCTCAGTCAACGGCGGAATGTACATGTAAATAACATGGAGGAACGCATGGTACAAGATGTTGAGACTCGCGTGAAAGAAATTATCGTTGAACAGCTCGGGGTGGACGCCGCTGAGGTGACGCCGCAGGCTTCCTTCGTCAACGATTTGGGGGCCGACTCCCTGGATACGGTGGAGCTCGTGATGGCCCTGGAGGAAGCGTTTGATATCGAGATTCCTGACCAGGAGGCCGAAAAGATTCAAACCGTTGGACAGGCGGCGGATTACATCAAGACGCACATGAAGAAATGAGGTGACGACGCTCCCCGTGCCTCCCCCTTTCGTAAAGGGGGAAGGAGGGGGATTTCTCCGAGCCAAATCCCCCCTCACCCCCCTTTT
>JACPXA010000234.1 GCA_016196785.1 Elusimicrobiota bacterium | reverse complement strand
TTTTCTCGACCGAGTGGGCCGTTAAAGAGCCGACCTCTCAGCCGGCCATAGAAATCGTGTCTATCGCTGAGGCCCAACCCTATGTGACCCACCTCCCTGTTCACAGTTTGAAGGCGGCCGCTGGGAAATTTGGAGATGGGCAGCACGTTGAAGAGAAGGGATGGGTGCGGGTGGACGGCCGGAAACTGGACAAGGAGATGTTCGTCGCCCAGGTCATCGGCCACTCCATGGAGCCGAGGATTCCTGACAGCAGCTATTGCATTTTCCGTCGATACCAGGGCGGTACCCGCCAGGGCAAAATCGTCCTCGCTCAATACAGAGGGCCAGCGGACCCAGAAACCAGCGGCTCTTTCACGGTCAAGCAGTACGAGAGAGAAAAGGTTCACAACCCAAACGAAACCTGGGAGCACGCCAAGATTATTCTAAGGCCCCTTAATCCCGGATATAAACCCATCGAGATCCAACCCACCGATTCGGAATCGGTAAGGGTTCTCGCGGAGTTTCTGGAAGTCCTACGTGGCGACTAGAAACCTCAGCCTTTTCAATAAATGGAATCGTTGGCTAGATTTGATCTACGCTGACATACAAGGATTGCTTGTCAACCAGCACATCTTTCGGGAGGTCCAAGCCATCGTCAAAGCCAACCCCAAACTTCAGATCCCAAGCTCATTTTATGAATGGATGGGGGTGAGTTATGCTGCATCAATCGCAGTCGGTATCCGGAGGCAGCTCGATGCAGGTTTCAGGAGCGTTTCATTGGCACGGTTGCTTATGGAAATGAGGCAGCACCCAGGAATAATCACGCGGCGTCGGTTTCGGTCATTTTATAGAGGACACCCTGTGGCCAAACAATTTTCCGATGGTGACTTTGATAGATTGGCAGGCCGAGGTAAGAATCATGTTGGTATAGGTATATTCAAAACCGATCTTTCCCGCTTGAAGCATACAGGCCAGCGCCTAAGGCGATTTGTCAACAAGCGCATTGCCCATTTCGATCGACGTAAATTCAAAAATCCTCCAACATACAAAGAGGTAGACCAATGCCTTGAGGTTATGGAAACACTTTTGAAGAAGTATGTGTTAATGTTTCGAGCTGAAGCGCACGTGAATATCCTCCCCACGTGGCAGTACGACTGGAAAGCGATTTTCCGTGTTCCATGGATACCTCCGGCTTAATGATGAGGATTGAGTGATGAATATAACCCGGCAAGTGGCCGTTGAGACGTGGCTGAAGCGCGGCCTGAACGACCTCGTTGTTCAGTTCGTACCACTGGACCATTGGGAGGAGTATCAACCGTTTTTCATTCATCAGGGGCTGGAGAAAGTTTGCAAGGCCTACTTGATCGGTAAAAATGCCCCAAGCTATGAACATTTGACTATCGACGACGCCCGCCGAGAAATCGATCGCTTGGCCAGGTCATTTCGTCATCGTCTAAGCGAGTTGGTAGATCAAGTTGGGCAGTACGTTTCCGGTCTTGATGCCGTCGTTGGTCAGAGATACGACGGGTACCCGGGCAGAAAAGTGTTGGAAGTGTTAGAGGCAGGGTACCTTGAAAGCCGGTATCCAGTTGGGGAGCCCGTAAACCGCAGGTTTCCAATTCCAAACACGGATCCACAACTTTATTGGGACCCACTATATTCTTCGGCCCTAGAGAAATGTGCTTTTGCCGTTTCTAGGACGGTTGTCGAAGCTGCTGAGCAAGAGTTTTCCGTCGCCCTGCCAAGAGAAAATCCATACCGCGGGAGGATTGGCGATCACGATTGGGAGCGTTTTTCCCGATTGTTCTTCGGCCGAGAGGTGCTTTGCGCGGAGTGTAAAGCTGGCTAATACAGGCCGCCCGTAATCGCCGCTAAGGCGGCCTCTCTTTTTATCTGCCCCTCTGGCTTCCGAAGTACAATAGACGGCAGACATGAAGAAGGGGATACCTTTGGAGGATCCGGGGGATTACCTGCTGGATCCCTCTCTGGCCGAGATCAAACGACGACGTAGGCGGACGCGGGCCCACCTGTTAGGGATCCCGCTTATCGAGGGTGAACAACCCGAAGAGCCGCCCAGAAAACATAAAGAAGCCGCTCCTGCTCCGGAAGCGGCTCCGGCCGACCAACTTCTGACCGATATGACGCTGCAGTTTAAGCCAGGAAAGAACAACCCCGCCATTATTGTCAGCCGGCCGGGGGTACGCCAGATAGAGCAGAAATTGCCGCAAGCGGAATACGCTATTCTGCTGAAACTGGCCCGGATGATGCACGCAAGTGGCCGTCGCCGAAGCATTTCCATACGGAATTGGGGGTGGGTGGAACGAGCTACACTTGTTGCCATTATTGCCGGAAAATCCCACTCCCCAGAAAATGCCCTCTATTATTTTGGAACGCTGATTCTGCGGCTTCGGCGGCGACTCGTCGCTTTAATCCGGGAGGTGGGAGGCGAAGTTGAGCCGCGCCGCATCATCGACAACGACGCCCCCTCTTCCATCGAGAAGCGAAGCCTCTACCGCTTGTCGATCCATCCAGACAACCTGACTCTCCCAACGTAAGTCCGCTTTCCCTCAGTTTTCCAAGGTCCGCATTTTCCTGGCGGCCGAGGTGCTCTGTCAATAACGCTTCCCCGTCGAGCCAACCCTGTCATCAGCCGTTATTCGATTACGCCCGTCCGCCTGTGCCATGCTGGCCCCAAAGGAGGGCAAGTCTCATGGACAACGCAGAGCGGACTACAGAGGGATCGGCTCTACAGGGACCGGTGATTCTGACGACAGGAGAAGTGGCGGAGGTTCTGGGGATCAAGGGTTATCAGCTGGCGTATCTGCTGGAAATCAAGCGGATCCCGCCACCGCGCAAGACGCTGCTGGGCCGGCGGCTCTTTTACACGCAAGCGGACCTGGAGGAGATCCGGGAACGGCTGCGCAGCCGGGCATGAGGGGCTTCGCCTGCGATGTGGGACGAGGCCTTTCTGAAACGCACAATCGAGGAGTGGCAGCCGTGCAGCAAGGAGCCGTTGAAGCTCCAGGATGCCCAGGAGATCGCTGAAAACGTAGCAGGCCTGCTCCAGGTGCTCGGCAGGATTGATCGCAGGATTCGGCAGGCCATGGCGTTGACGGAGGCCTCCTATGAAAGCTGACCGAGAGAGAGCCCGAGAGTCCGGCTGGGCGAAGTTTTTCCACGTCATCGTCGACAGCGGCGTTTGGGCGCAGCTTTCGCCCAAGGCGCAGTCGGTCTACGTGGTGCAACTTCGGCATACGAGTGACGAGGAGCGTAATTGCTGGCCCAGCAACAAGCTGATCGCCAGGGAAGCAGGGATCCACCTGAGAACCGTCACCGCGGCGTTGGCTGAGCTCGTGCAGTGGAAACTGATCAAGAAGTGGCGCCTGGACCGAAAAAACTTCTACAAGCTCTACCGCGGGGAAGAGCTGAAGCGCTTATTTCCAGAAAAGATGGAGGTAAGTACCTCTCCACAAAAGATGGAGATAAGGACGGTTCAAAGACGTCGGGACACGCGAGGGAGGTTCATTTCTCCATCGGATATGGAACAACCGGTTCCAGGATCGGTGGAGCAACCGGCTCCATCGGTTGTGGAGGCCGTTCCTCCAATAGAGGTGGAGCCAAAGAAGAGTTCTTTAAGAAAAAATCCTGAAGAAGAAACAGAGAAGAAGAGTACGGCTGGCTCGGCTTCGGCGCCGGCAGGGGCCTGCGCCTCGCCAGCCGTCGCTGCGAAGGGATACATCGAGTACCTGATCCCGGAGAAACTGACCCGCAGCTCTTTCTACTACAACCAGCGGATGAACAGAGCATATGACGAACCGAAACCGGAACAGATCCGTTGGCTGAAAACCTGTGTTCGGTTGACGAACGAGGAGATGCAGGCGCTGTTTGCTGCGGAGTACCCGGATTGGCAACCGGTGCAAGGCAACGGCACAGGGTAATTGCGAAGAAACGACGAATTCAAGCACGATTTCGTTTCACTCATTGCACTCTTTTGGGGAGGGGCCTTTTGACCTTGATTCCTGAACCCCGGCTGATACCCTTGGGCTGATGATGGGATTATCGCCGAATGGAAACCAAGCCGTCGTCTACGCTCGGGTCTCCAGCAAGGAGCAGGAGCAAGAAGGGTTCTCCATTCCTGCCCAGCTCAAACTTCTGCGGGAGGCGGCGCTCCGGAAAGAGCTCCAGGTAGCGCGGGAATTCACCGATGCCGAGACGGCGAAACAGGCCGGTCGGTCCGGCTTCAACGAGATGCTGGCCTACCTCAAAGACAACCAACAGGTGCGCTACTTGCTCTGCGAGAAAACCGACCGGCTCTCCCGCAATTTCCGGGACATCGCCATCCTGGACGACCTGATGAGCGCCCGGGATCTGGTGATCGTTCTGGTCAAGGAGAATGCAGAGTTGAGCAAGGAGTCCCGATCCCACGAGAAATTCATCTTCGGGATCAAGGCGCTCATGGCCAAGAACTACATCGACAACCTCTCCGAAGAAGTCCGCAAGGGCCAAGGCGAGAAGGCCGCACAGGGAGAGTACCCCTCCATTGCCCCCATCGGCTATAAGAATAACCTGCTGATCCATCGGATCGAACCGGATGGAAAAGAAGCGCCGGCAGTCAAGCGGCTGTACGAGCTGCACGCGACCGGACGTTATTCG
>JACPXA010000251.1 GCA_016196785.1 Elusimicrobiota bacterium | reverse complement strand
GAAGTGAGCCTAAGCGGCCCGCGTAGAAACTCGTTGAGCGCAGGGGGCGAATGCGCCCGAGCACAACAGAGTTTCGAGCGGGGCCAGAAGCGTAGCGAACGGAGCCACACCCCTTGTCCCCCAAGTGAATTCATGTTTCTTGTAAGGAGAGGGATTTGATGTTGACCTGGATGCTTGCGATTCCGTTGGCGGGTGCGTTGGTGACGCTGGTCTTGCCTAATCGTCGGACCCTGATCCGGGCGACTGCGGCCATCATGAGCGCAATCCCGCTTGTGATCTCTGTGTGGGTAGCCTGCCAGTTTGATCAGAGCACAGCGGCCATGCAGTTTCTTCAGCGGATTCCCTGGATCCCGGGGTTGCATGTGGACTATGCGGTTGGGGTGGATGGATTGTCCTTGCCGTTGGTCGTCCTCACCACGCTCCTGAGTTTTCTCGCCATTATCGGGTCCTTTAACATTGAAGAGCGGGTCAAGGAGTACTTCTTTTTCTTCCTGTTGCTTGAGGTCGGAATGCTCGGGGTGTTTGTCGCGCTGGATTTCTTCCTCTTCTACATCTTCTGGGAGGTGACGCTTGTCCCGATGTATTTCCTGATCGGGATCTGGGGCGGTCCCCAGAAAGAGTACGCAGCCATCAAGTTCTTCTTGTACACCCTCTTGGGAAGCGTCGTGATGCTCTTAGGCATCCTAGGGTTATACTTCGCCTCAGAACCCCACACCTTTGATTTCCTCACCCTCGCGACCCAGCACGGACATTTCAGCATGGCCTTCCAGATGGTCGTCTTTCTGGCGTTGTACATTGGGTTTGCGATCAAGGTGCCGGCCTTCCCGTTCCATACCTGGCTCCCCCTCGCCCACGTGGAGGCGCCGACCGCGGTTTCCGTGATCCTGGCAGGGGTACTGCTCAAAATGGGGATCTACGGGTTGATGCGGGTGTCCTTTCCGATTCTCCCGCAGGCCACGGTCGCCTTTGCCATTCCCCTCGCGATCATCGCTCTCATCAACATCGTGTACGGCGCGCTGGTCTCGTTGGCGCAACAGGACTTGAAGCGGATGATCGCCTACTCCTCAATTAACCACATGGGGTACTGCTTGTTGGGAATCGCCTCGCTCACGGTGACCGGGTTTAATGGCGCGGTGCTCCAGATGGTGAATCATGGGATCATTACCGGGAGCCTCTTCTTGTTGGTCGGGGTGTTGTATGATCGAGCCCACACCCGCGACATGGGAGCGTTCGGCGGATTGGGCGCGAAGGTCCCGGTGTATGCCGGGATCATGACCACCGCCTCCTTGGCCTCCCTCGGACTGCCCGGCCTGGCAGGGTTTGTCAGCGAGTTCCTGTGCTTGCTCGGGGGGTTCTCCGCTTTTCGGGGGATTACGATCGCCGCAGTGAGCGGCTTGGTCATCACCGCGGGGTTTTTCTTGTTGATGCTGAAGCGGATCTTCTTGGGGCCCCTCAACCCGCGATGGAACCAACTCACGGATATGGATACCAGAGAACTCTGCGCGGTGATCCCGTTGGTTGTTTTGATGGTGTTCCTTGGCGTGTATCCTAACGCCGTGCTCGATGTGATGAACGTAACGATGTCCCAGTTGGTCCAGGTGGTCAAGGGTCCCTGATGAACTTCAGTTGGGTGGGATCCATACTTCCTGAACTGGTCTTGACGGCGGGGGCATTACTCCTCCTCCTTGGGGATGTGATCCACCCCCGCCAACATGGCATGGTCCTTGGGGTAGGGATCGCCAGCGTGATCACGGCGCTGGTGGTGTTGGTTAAATGTCCGGTCAGCGGGCTACCGTCCTGTATCCCTCTACCCACGCCCAGTCTCTTGGCGGCCGATGGGTTGAGCCGATTATTCAAGATCCTGATCCTCATTTCTGTGGGGCTGGTGTTCCTGATGAGCGGGCGATTCCAACCCTTTCAGGATCGTGATCTAACCCCCTATGGGGTGCTCCTTTTATTTTCGGCTGTGGGGATGATGTTTTTAGTGTCTGGGACGGATTTCCTCATCCTGTTCATCGCAATCGAGCTGATTGGGGTCACCTCCTTCATTTTGACCGGCTATCTCCGGCACGATCGTCGCTCTAGCGAGGCGGCCCTCAAGTTTTTCTTGATCGGAGCCTTCTCCTCGGCGATGCTCGTGTATGGCATCTCGTGGTTGTATGGCTTGAGCGGCAGTACCAACCTTGGAGTGCTGGCGCAATGGGCCGTCCAGGCTCCAGAGGGAATGCAACTGGTCCTGTTTGTCGCGCTGCTCCTGGTGCTGGTCGGATTTGGGTTTAAGATGTCCTTGGTGCCGTTCCATATGTGGGTACCCGACATCTTTGAAGGGGCGCCGACCCCCATTACCGCATATCTCTCCGTCGCCCCCAAGATCGCCGCCATGGCCGCGGCGGTGCGGGTCTTCCTCTATACCTTTCCGCATCCGACCTTCCATGTGAGCCTCCTGCTAGCGGTGTTATCGGCGTTGACAATGACCGTCGGCAACATCGTTGCGATCCAGCAGGATAATGTGAAACGGCTCCTCGCCTACTCCTCCATTGCGCATATGGGGTATCTCTTCATGGGGGTCGTTGCGGGAACCCCATTCGGTCAAGAGGGGGTGTATCTCTATGCGCTGGCGTATCTCGTCATGAACCTGGGCGCTTTTGCGGTGGTCGTGGTCGTTTCCAACGCGGTTGGATCGGATCAGATCGCAGCCTATCGGGGGTTGGCCCAGCGGTCATTGGGACTCGCCTTGGTCCTGGCGGTCTTTCTCTTGTCGCTTGGGGGGATCCCGCCGTTCATCGGGTTCCTCGGCAAGTTTTATATCTTTGCCTCGGCCATTCAAAGCGGGTGGATTTGGCTCGCGGTAGTGGCCATCCTGAACAGCGTGATTGCGATCTACTATTATTTTCGGCTCACCTTCCAGATGTATTTTCAGCCGCCGCTCGAATCCCACCCCCTTCCCATCCCGTGGTCTCACCGCCTGCTGATCGCTGGCACCGCCGGCTGTACGATTCTACTGGGGATCTTCCCACAACCCATCATTGCCTCTGCGCAATGGCTTAGTCAGTCCCTGAGGGCAGGATGACCCAGCGAGCGGTTGTCCCCCGGACGGCGCTGACGATTCCTATCTCAGAATCAACGCTTGAGGACCTCCTCAGGGAGACCTACCGTCCGATCGAGCCATTGCTCCATCGCTTGGAAGAAACGCTCCAGCAGGTTGCTGTGCGTGGAGAAGGGTTGGTTCCTCAGGCGGCTCGCTATGTGCTGCGTCGAAGAGGGAAACGGCTCCGCCCCGCGTTGGTGTTTATGACCGCCCAATTGGGTCACAGCCAGGAGGAGGAGGTCATTAAGGTCGGGGCCGCTGTGGAGCTGATCCATCTAGCGACGTTGATCCACGACGACATTGTGGATCGGGCCGTGCTACGACATCTCCAACACACCGCGGCGGTGGAGTTTGGCGAGGACATCGCGCTCCTCTTGGGAGACTACCTCTATACAGAGGCGTTTTCCCTCCTTGGCGATGTCCCAGATACCACATTGCTGCCGCTATTTGCCCGAACGACACGGACCATGTGCGAGGGGGAGATCAATCAGGTCAGACGCCGCTTCCAGTACGATGTGTCACTGGAAGAGTACCTCTCATATATCGGGCGGAAGACCGCCAGCTTTATCGGCGCCTGCGGGCGGGCAGGCGCCCGGCTGGCCCACGCCGAGGAGCCGATCCAGCACGCCCTCGAGACCTACGGCTGGAACGTCGGGATGGCTTTCCAAATTGTGGATGATACACTGGATTTGATCGGGGATGAGCGGCAGGTTGGGAAAACGTTGGGAACGGATTTTGCGAATGGGAAGCTGACGCTTCCCCTGATTTATCTGCGTGATACCGTGGAGGGGCTTGAGCGGGAGGCCTTCGTGGCCCTTTGCCGAAGTCCGGAGCGGCGGTGGTCTGAGGTGAAGGGGTTGTTGCATGAGCGGGGAGCGTTGGCGAAGGCGTTCCAACGAGCGGGGGAATTTGCCAAGGAAGCTCAAGCGGCGGTCGCCACCCTCCCGGATACCCCCTTGAAACAAGGTTTCCACGAGCTGGCGACCTACGTCGTGCGACGTACCCACTAAAAAAAGGGGCAAGGAGGAACTAGGGATGTTACCGAATATCGGCTGGGGAGAGTTGCTCGTCATTTTGCTGGTGGTGCTTCTGCTCTTTGGGGCGAAACGGCTTCCCGAGATTGGGAAGGCGCTGGGACGTTCCATCGGAGCCTTTAAGGAAGGGTTGAAAGACGGCGAACAGGAGTCCAAAGCCTCTGAGGACAAGGAAAAGAAATAGGGAGGTGTGGGGTGCGGCTACGTTCGCTACGCTTCTGGCCCTCCTCGAAACGCTGTTGTGCTCGGGCGCATGCGCGCCCTGCGCTCAACGCGTTTCTACAGAGGCCGCTCATGCTCACAACGCCTGAGCCTTTCGGCTCCCCGCCATCACCCCACACCTCCCTCCTCCCTCCTTCCTTAGCGTAATTTCATAGATGGTAGAAGACACTCCGAAGACGCTGATTGAGCATCTGGATGAACTCCGCTGGCGGCTAATTCTCGCCCTGATCGGGGTGGGGGTCGGCATGCTCCTGATGCTCGCATGGGTGAACCGCATCATCGCCTGGATGGCTCGTCCCGTGGGACGGCTGATCTTTGTAACGCCCACCGAGGCCGTCCTGGTAAAACTGAAAATCGCTGCACTCTCAGGATTCTTGTTAACACTGCCGTGGGTCCTCTATCAGATCTGGCAGTTTGTCGCGATTGGGCTGACGCAAGAAGAGCGGCGGCACGCACGATGGGTGCTTCCCAGCGCCTATGGCCTCTTCTTGGGAGGGAGCGCGTTTGGTTGGTTTGTCGTGGTCCCGATGGCTGTGCAGTTCCTTGTCGGGACGGGGACGTCCCACCTCCGTCCGCTGTGGACGATTGATGCCTACCTCGATTTCAGCCTCTTTTTAACATTGGGACTCGGTCTCTTCTTTGAATTGCCGCTGGTCCTGCTGTTTCTGGCCAAATTGGGGATCGTCTCAGCCGGTGCCTTGTCGCAACGACGGCGGCTTGTCTACGTGATCATTTTTATTGTAGCGGCGGCCGCCACCCCTGGGCCTGATGTCATCAGCCAATGCTTGGTGGCATTCCCCACCCTCCTCCTCTATGAGCTCTCGATCTGGTTGGTTCGTTTGTTCGGGGGGAGACAACGTGCTTGAACGAACGGTAGCGGTCGCCATCTTTTTCATCAGCTACCTCTGGCTGGCCACCGAGAAGACCCCCCGGTATGTGGTCGCGCTCTGCGGGGCCGGGGCGTTGGTGCTAGCCAAGGTCTTTACGTTAGATGAAGCACTGCGCCAAGTCAATTGGGACACCATCGCATTGATCTTCGGGATGTTCACCATCGTGGCGGCGCTGTCAGAGTCGGGATTTTTTAACTGGCTCGCACTCACGGTGGCCAAGAAACTGAACTATAACCCGGTCAAGGTGTTTCTCGTCTTTCCGCTGTTGGCGGCGGCGCTCTCCATGTTTTTGGATGACATTACCGTCATGTTGTTTTTGACCACCCTGACGTTGCAACTGGTCAAGTATATCCCCATCAATCCGATAGTCTTGGTGACCGCCGAAGTCTGCGCGGCCAATACAGGAGGGGGAGCGACGTTGGTGGGGGCTCCTCCGAACGTCGTGATGGGCACCCAAATGGGATACGGATTTAATGATTTCGTGATACACACCGGCCCCGTGGTTTGGATCTGCACTGGCGTGTTGCTTGCGGTCTATTACTGGACCCATCGCCGGCATCTGCTGGCAATCCGGGTGACGAACCGGCGGGAACTGGAAGCCATAGACATCGCCAAGACGGTCACGGATCGTTCCTTGATGATAGGCGGGGTCCTCGCCACCGGTGCAGCCGTCCTCCTGTTGGTCACCCACCGGTGGATCGAACAGGCCTGGCATCTTCCCATCAGCATAGGCATGGCGGCATTGATCCCAGCGCTCTGCCTGATGGCGTATGAAGACCAGCATGGCCGGGATGTGATGCGCAAGATTGATCTCGAAAGCGTGGTCTTTTTCATCGGGCTGTTTGTCATCATTGGCGCCTTAGAAAAGACAGGGGTATTTCGGGTCTTAGCCACGGCGATCCTGTCCAAAATCCATCACCCCCTGGTCGTCGTTCTTGTGTTCCTTTGGTTCGCGGCGGTGGCCAGCGCGATTGTGGACAACGTCCCCATGGCGCTCTCCATGGTCTTCCTCATCAAGGGGATGGTGGGGTTACCGGGGGCTCCGCCGCAAGGGATCCTCGTTTGGGCCTCGGTTCTAGGACTTCTGATGGGAGGGAATATGACTCCGATCGGGGCTTCTCCGAATGTCGTAGCGTATGGGGTGCTGGAAAAGATGGGACTTCGAGTGGGATGGAAACGATGGATGCAACTGACAGTGCCAGCGACCATCTCGGCGCTCATTGTGGCGTCGTTTCTGATAGTCCTCAAGTTCCAACTGGGCTGGTATTGACACCGCAAGGAACGATGTGGTATTGTTAGGTGGGTTACCAAACCGAGCGCTGTTTTTACTTGTAAGGGTAGGTAAGTTATCGCAAGGGGTAGGGCACAGGGGGGTGCCCTAAAAGGAACGAAGGCGTTCTTCAGAACACGAGGAGCGCTATTTTTTATGTCCCAAGAGAACGTTAGAAGAAAGAGTGAAGAACTTTCGTTTGACCAGTGGATGAAACCGTTCGTGCCGATCTTGCGGGGGATAGCCCTCCGGGCCGGACGGTTCGCCCACCCCTATGAGGATGTGGGCGACTATTTTCAAGAAATGCTTTCCTATCTGTGGGCCTTATGGCAACGAAGGGAAACCCAGGGAAAGACACAGAGCTATCTCATCCAGAGCTGTTGGTTTGCACTTCAGAATCACCTGCGGATGACGAGGGATCCCAAGTCAATGACCAGCCTGGATGCACCGCAGGATCCTATCGAAGCTGACCGGGAGGGCGGAGGGCAGGAGGAAGGTGGTCCTTGGTTGCGCGCATCCGATCTGCCTGATCTTTCAGAAGCCGATGGTTCAAGTGGACTCGAGGCCCGGCTCGTTGTCAACGGGATGCTCAATAACGGATTGACGGTTCGGGAGAAGGAAGTGGTCCATGGCTTGCTACAGGGGTTGACGGTGCGGGAGGTGGGGAGCCAATTGGGAATTTCTCACGTTCGCGTCGTTGCCTTGACCCACAGCATTCGGAAGAAGTGGGGGGGCAAGCTGTGAAGAAAATCGAATGTTTTGTCCGTGAGGATAAACTGGCGGAGTTGATTCAAGCGCTGAAGGCGGTCGGGGTCGGAGGAGTCACGGTGAGCCGGGTAGCGGGTTTTGGCCGCCAGTACCGTGAATCCGGCGGCCGGCTCCGGCCGAAGGTGAAGATTGAAATCCTGGCGATGACTATGGAAGTGGACGACGTCCTTCAGGTGCTGGCTTCGGTCGCTCGAACCGGCGCTATCGGGGATGGGAAGATTGCTGTCCTCCCGGTTGACGATGTCATCCGGGTGCGCACTGGCGAAACAGGGGCCAAGGCGTTAGCCTGAAAATAAACAAGGAGGGGGTCATGCGATACTGGGGTAAGGTGGTAGGGATGGGGTTGGTGTCGGTGGGGTTGAGTGGGGCCGTCTGGGCAGATGGGGCTCCCACGGAGTGGTTCAAGAACCTCTCACTCAGCGGGTATTTGCAGACGTCGTATACCTATAACTTTAATCGCCCAAGACCAGAGTATGCCGGGAGCGCGTTCAGGACTTTTGATAACGACCGGCATAGCTTCAATTTCAATGCGCTCTACTTGAACCTCAAGAAACCGTGGGATGATGGGTTCGGGTGGAATGTGGACCTCACCTTTGGTCAGGATGCTAGGGTGATCAAGAGCTTGCCTGCGTCAGCGGGACCGGCAGCGGGAGCCACTGACTTTGATGTCCAAGAAGCGTACGCGGTCTACAAGGCGCCGCTGGGAAGTGGCCTCCTGTTGACAGCCGGGAAGTGGGTCACGAAACATGGGGTGGAAGTCATCGAGACCCCGCAGAACCCCAACTTCTCCACCGGCTACTTCTTCAACTTTGCCGAGCCGTTTACGCATACCGGGGTTTCTGCTCAGTATACGTTCAATAAATATGTGAACGGGCTCATTGGCGTCACGAACGGCTGGGATGTCGTCCGTGATAATAACGACGCGAAAGGACTGGTCTGGCAACTCGGCGTGAACCCCGCCGACAAACTGGCCATGACATTCCAAGGGACTTGGGGAGCGGAACAACCCGGCAATAATCGTTCAAAACGGGTTTCTGTTGATAACGTCACGACCCTCAAAGCAACCGATAAATTGACCCTCTGGGCACAAGCCATCTTTGGTCAAGAGCAAGACGCCTTTGCCAATGGTCTGACCGGTGGTCGTGCGATTGATCGCAATCAGGCCCGGTGGTGGGGCGCGGGGCTCTGGGTTCAACACCAGTGTACCTCCTGGTTGACCTCAGTGCTCCGGTTCGAGTATTTCAATGATCGGGAAGGTGTGAGGGTTACGAGTGGTAGTAGCAGCACGCCCCAGGCGATCAAGAACGTGACCGCCACGAGCAAGTTTAAGTTGACCGATGCCCAAGCCTTACGGGCGGAGTATCGGTATGACTGGTCGAATGCGGTGGTCTTTAACTCGCGGGGCACCCCTGGCCGCGTCCAGCGGACGGTCAGTCTTGATTGGGTCTACACCTTTTGAGGATGTCGGAAAAGTCGCATAGCCGTCGTCCCCGCGAGGGCGGGGACCCAGGGTTCTCAACG
>JACPXA010000254.1 GCA_016196785.1 Elusimicrobiota bacterium | reverse complement strand
GACTCGCTGTGCTATTGACGGTTCGAGCAAGTTGACGTCGACGAAATTCCACTGGTTATTGACGCCAACCAAGACAAGCAGGAGACTCGGCCGCTGTCGGGTCATCACCTGCTCCACACTCTTCGTCACCTGCGAGGAGTTCTGCCCGGGCACCCCGAGATTGATGACGCGCACAGGTTTGTCCCAGCAACGCGCCAGACGCTGCTCCAACTGGGACGGATAGCTGGAGCTCCCCTCGCTTGCGCCGACCCCGAAGGTATGCGAGTCTCCGAGACAGACGATCCGTATGGTTCCCTCAGCACCTCCGGCCGCGGTGGAACGCGACGTTCGTGTCAGAACGGTGACGAGGAACACTCCGATTCGGAGCAACACCTCGACAAAAACAAGCGCCAGCAGCACGCCTCTGGCACCACGAAGGACGCGTTGACAGCCTTTCATCGGACGTCAGGATCGCCTGTCACGCTTCGCCGATATAACAGTTGCTCGCGCAGGTGTCACACCGGCGTCGCCACATCTCGCGGGTGAAGCGCCGTTGGGCGGGCCACACGTCGCTGAAGGAGCGTTCCAGCAGATTGCCGAGCTTGAAATCCCTGTAATTCCCACACAAAAAGACATCCCCGGTCGGCTCAACCAGCACGACCTTCCCCTCCCGGAACGCGCAGCCCATGTTGCGCGTCCCAGTCCGCAACCAATGCAGGACAAAATCGGCATACCGTTCATCCATCGCGTGGTCCTGTTTGAGGCGCTCGAAGAACTGGACGGTCGTGTGTTTCTCTTCCGGCGTCATCTCAAACTGTTCGGTCATGGCCACGCTTTCGACGCCGATCTCTGAGACAGCCGCCGGGGTGAAATTGAGCCCGATCCTGTGCGAGCGGGCGTATGCCCGCATGGCTTCCAACGTTTCCAGGTGCGCGTTGTGCCGGCTGATGACGGTGTTCATGCCCAGCCGAAACCGCGGGTAGATGGTCCGGAGTTCCGTGAGCGCTTCAACGGTTCGGTTCACGTGCGGGAAGATGCCTGGGCGGCCACGGATCGTTTCGTGCACCACTCCCACTCCGTCAATGGAGACCGTCACGGCCAACTCAACGCGGGTGATCGCTAAGACGGCGAGCAGCCGTTCGATCTGGTCAACCACTCGGTCAGTTTGAAATCCGTTGGTCGGGATGTCCACGGTCTTGAGGTGAGGACACGCCTCAACCAAGAGCTCAACGAGGTCGACCAGATCAGGCCGAAGGGTGGGCTCGCCTCCCGCCAGATTGACGATCTCGATGGATCGGCGCACGAGCGGATCGGAGACGATGCGACGCAGTTGATCCAGCGAGAGCTGGGGCGACCATTTCTGCTTCACCCAGGTGTAGCACATCACGCAGCGAGCGTCGCACCGGAAACTCGAAAAGAGAATCATGACCTTTGGCTTAGGCAGCGCCATGACCATGCCCCGTGCGGCACAACGGTTCATAGATCGCCATGGTCTCGTCAAACACTCGCTCCATCGCGTAGCGCTGTTCGACATGGTGCCGGGCGCGCGTGCCAAGCGCCTCACATGTCCTGGCATCGTCGAACAGCCCGATCACGGCCCTGGCCAGTCTTTGCGAGCTCCCGACCGGCACGAGCAGCCCGTGGGCACCGTGTTGGATCATTTCTGGGATTCCACCCACGTGGCTGGCGACGACGGCGCAACCGCAACTCATGGCTTCCAGACACACGGCCGGATGGTTGTCCCACAAGGAAGGCACTACGCAGACGTGGCTGTGCTGATACGCGTCTCGCAACTCTTCTCTGGACACGCTCTCACGCCAGCACAGGTGTCGTTGGAACCGCGGCAGGCGTCGATAGGCGTCAACGAGCGGCTTCATCCCGCAGTCTTTCCCAATCAACGTCACTTGGAGATTGGGGATAGCCTCCAGAAGTCTCGGCAAGGCTCGAAGGAGAACATGAACCCCTTTTCGGAATTCCAAACGCCCCACATACAAGACCTGCGGGCGATCCCACGATCGAGCCAGGGGATCAGGAACAAAGAAGCGCGTCTCAACCGGAACCCGAACTTTCGGAATATGGTCTGTCCTAAGCTGATAGCGCTTGCCGACTCGTTGCGTCAAGGCATCGGTCAAGCCGATTAAGATCCTGGCACGACGCAACCACCACTCCTCCAGCCAGAGAAGAAGCGTCCGATCACACGACGGAGCTTCTTGATTGAGCTCAAAAATGATCCCATCGGGGGTGTGCAGCTTGATCAACAGCTTCGGGTTCCGATGGAAGAGAAAGTACCAAAATCCTTCGGCGCGGGACTCGCAGCTTTCCACGAGATCAATGCGAAACCGACGCAAGACGTGGTAAAGCTGCCGCGCCACCGCCACACTGTATTCTGCGCGCCGAACGAATTCAGGCAGCAGGTCCCGCACCGGGTCAAGCCACCTCAGACGCGCTGGTCGCACCCGCCAGACGCGAACGCCGCGCTCCACATATTCAAGGGGCGTCTCCTCCGTCCTGGTAATGACAAACGCCTGGTGACCCCGGCTCGCCAGATAGCGCGCAAATTGCTCGGTATACGTCCCCACCCCGCCAACGAGGTTGGGTGGGTAATCGCTCGTCAAGAACAGCACGTTCATCGAGGCCGCTGGAGCCGTTTGCGACACCAGAAGGGTCGAGAAAGGAGGAGGAGACCATCGAATACAGGTGCCCCAAATGTTGCCCATGATGCCCCATAGTACATAAGCGACCGGAGGGCGTCAGGACGTTGTGGAGGATGGGTCTCAACATGACTCACCAGTTCATCGGTACCCACATGGTAGTAGCTCACGGCAGGCGTGACAACAGACAAGAGGAGGTTCCCTTTCCAATACGCACCAGGCACCGGCGGACCGACCAACAACACCCCCTCGGCAAACCCCTGCAGCTGCGCATGGAGCAGCAGGCTGAGCAGCCGCCACCCCGTCAGGGGGTGAACCCCCGGGCCGTACAACCAGCGCGCCTCCACGCCGCTGAGGCGCTCCAGGCGCGCGCGCTCCTCCGGGAACACGTTCGCCAAGAACGTGAGGCGGGCGTGCGGCCAGCGGGCGTGGAGCTCGGTGAGGGCCTGCCGGGCATCCGCGGCCGAGACGTGGCAGGGCTTCACCACGAGGATGCGGCGCCGCGGCCAATGGACCACCGCGGGGACCGGTCGGCGTAACACCCCCAGCACAGCCCATAGTGGGCGGACGAGTACCCGGTGAGCGGTGGAATGCTCAACATTGTACAGCCCCTGGCGAGCGCGCTCCCAGTCACACCGTACCCGTTCCAGTTCGCATGTATACGTCGCGACTCGTCCTTCCAACATGCGCACGTGGTCTTGGGCTTGGGTCAGGCTCCGATGAAGGAGAGCAAGTTCGTGTTCTTTTTCAGCGCCGTCACGTTTAGCTTGCTCAAGTTCGAATCGGAGAGCGTGGAGCGTGTGCTGCGTCTCACTGCTCGTTTGCCCTAATGACGGTTCTTGTGCTTGGATCTGGTTGACGGCTTGATCTTGCGCCCCCATGTGAGCGTTGGCGAAGATCTGCTGATCGCTTCGCCGCGCTGTGCACCTCTGGCCTACCTCATGACCCGTTTCAGTCTGGTCATGGCAGGTCTGCTCCGGATCTTGCGTGCGCGTCTGGAGGCGATACGGTTTCCCTTCCGCTTCCGAGAGAGCTGAGAGGTAGGTCTCGACATCGGCGCGCGGAACGAACTTGTACTTATAGATGGCGGTGCACTGTTGGCATAGCGGGATGTCACGGAAGTCTCCCTTGATGTGCGCCAGGCGTAGCCGCTGCATCGCCTCCCCTTGATAGATCTCCTGAAGCGAAGCCTGCTTGACGTTGCCGATCTCCAGGGCGAATTCGTTGTCGATGCAGCAAGGACTCACCGCTCCCGCCGCATTCACGTTAATCCCATACCAGAAGAGTCCGCAGACCTTGATCCCGCGGGGATCCTCTTGGTCAGCCTGCTCGTGACGCTGCAAGACATTCGTCGGCACGCCGTGCACCGACGAGGGGTTTGGTCGGACCAGGCCGATTTCAGCCAACGCAGCTTGATGAATCGCATCGAAATGCGGCTGACGCGCATCATCCGAATCCCGGCGCTTGATCCAGATGAACGCATCGATCTGATCGAGTCGGTCCAGATAGCTCCAGTCGCCGACGATCTCGTAGGACAGTCCTTTGGCACGTAGCACGCGCTCCCAGTAATCACGGAAGGCCCGCACATGATCACGATTCTCATCCGTCACGACCAGTTGAAACACGAACACCAGGTGACGAAGGCTATCGCGGATTTTCAGCTCCAGGAAGTGGTCGAGGTCAGCGTGAATCTTGTCAATGTTGTCGATACCCTTCACCAGCCGCTGCGGTCCCGGGGCGACGCCATCCAGGCCGAGGAGGATTTCCGTGGTCACCTCGGGCCGTTGACGGATCACCTCCACCATTGCGTTGGTGCGGGCTGGGGGAAGGAACGACCCATTGGTCACGACAGAGACCCGTTTCACCAACGGTTGAGCGAAGCCGATCCGAAGGAATTCCAGAAAATCCTTGTGCAGCGTCGGTTCCCCGATGCCACAGTAACGTAACACCAGATCTAAGTTGCTTGAAGGCGTGGAGAAGGGGTCGTGCAAGAATCCATCAAGACCATCGGCAAGTTTGCGGAAGTCCTCGACGGAGAGGAAACCCAACTGCACGTCACCGTGCGGGGGCCTTCCTGTGCCGATGACGCAGTAGTTGCACCGGGCGTTACAGACATCGGTCAGCTCAACGGATAGGCACAATTGCATGAGTAGGGAGGTGCACGCTGAACGTTACGGGGTACGTTGTCCTGACCTCATCAAACCCTCGGCCCTCGGCAAATGACTCCTCCATCCTGGCCTGCCTACACGAGCACCATCGCTCGTCAAGAACAGCACGTTCATCGCGGCCGCTGGAGCCGTTTGCGACACCAGAGGGGGACAGCGATGAGGAGGATAAATCCGATGGCCAACAGGCCGAACATACACCACGACATCCCGCAGCGGATCAGCGATCGGAGGGTCGGCAGACGCCGAGACTCGCCCGTGTGCACGTGAGCCGCCAGCGTGCCCGTGTCCACATGATAGAAACTCCTCGCGGGCGTGACCGCCGCGAGGAGGAGCGTCCCTTTGCGGTACGCACCAGGCACCGGCGGACCGACCAACAACACCCCCTCGGCAAACCCCTGCAGCTGCGCATGGAGCAGCAGGCTGAGCAGCCGCCACCCCGTCAGGTGGTGAACCCCCGGGCCGTACAACCAGCGCGCCTCCACGCCGCTGAGGCGCTCCAGGCGCGCGCGCTCCTCCGGGAACACGTTCGCCAAGAACGTGAGGCGGGCGTGCGGCCAGCGGGCGTGGAGCTCGGTGAGGGCCTGCAGGGCATCCGCGGCCGAGACGTGGCAGGGCTTCACCACGAG
>JACPXA010000233.1 GCA_016196785.1 Elusimicrobiota bacterium | reverse complement strand
TGGGGGGAGGGATAAAGGAACGCGTGCCTGACCAGTTATTCGAGCCCCCTGAAGAATCGTCAGGCAGTCCTTGGGAGCCCCTAGAACATTTCTACCAGATCATGACCCGGGAGGGTCTGGAGGAACTTGAATGGGCCGAGGGTTCAGTCCAGATGTATCTCAAACGAGCCACCAAGCGGAGTGCGACCGCTGGCCCCGGAACCACGGGACCGAGTCTTCCGATGGAATTTGAGCCCCCGGAGTCTTCCGGCACGCTACGTCCGCTGAAGTCACCCCTGGCAGGTATCTTTTACCGAAGCTCTTCCCCAGCGAGTCCCCCCTATGTTCAGGAGGGGGACACCGTCTCACCGGGGATGACGTTGTGCATCGTTGAAGCGATGAAAGTCATGAACGAAATCAAAGCCGATCAACGGTATCGCGTGGTCAAAGTCCTCATCGAGAATGGGAAACCGGTGACCGCCGGACAGCCGCTCTTCCTCCTCCAGCCGTTATAGAGAACTCATCTCATCGATCCTATGCGGCCTACCTCCTCAGAATATTACCTAAAGGCCAGAGCCCGAAGTGGGCGTGGAGCGGGTCCGAAAGGCACTAGACACCAAGGATGGGGAGGGATTACCCTCTTCACCGCGGCCCTCCTGACGATCTATGTCCTGTGCGTGCCTTTCTACGCGGGAACACTAGGGCGGTTCCTCGCCCGACTGCTCAGAGCAGCATTCGGACAAGGAGCCTTCCTGGTTCCTTGGATCTGCGCGGTCATGGGATGGAAAACGCTGCGGCCCGACAGAGCCCCCCTCATCAGGACGTTCACCCTACAGGTAGCGCTGCTTTGGTTGGTGTGTACGGCGTTCGCCCTTGGGGAGAAGCTGCTCGGGGTTTCTCAGCTCGGTGGAGGCTTGGGGCACGCCACCGTGGTCGGGCTCACCCGGTTGGTGGGCGAGTGGGGAGCGGGTCTCCTCATGTTAGTGTGGGCTATGGCTATCGGCTTGGTATTCGTGGAACGCTCGCCACAAGAAGTTGTCCATTGGATGGTGACCCGTTTTCGAGAGGATTGGCAAAGGTGGCGACGTGCGCTTGAGACTCAGCGGCGCCTCAAGAAGGAAACCCACCCGCGCTCCATCGTGCCCAAACGGTGGAAACCAGCCGGGCCGAGGATGGAGATCCAAGAGGACACTCGCCTTGTCAGCTCTGGGGAGCGGTTGAGCACTGGCGGGAGTGGGGGAGGACCGAGGGGCTGGATCGCTGGGGCCTCGGTGGCCGAGCCGGGAAAAGTCGAGGAAAGCGCAGGGGTTGCCTCTGGGGTCGAACGGAGCTTAACAGGAACCTCAGAAACGGCGAGGACACCGTGGAGCGAGCCTGCAAGGCGAGCGTCCCCACGAGACAGTCCCTCGTGTCCTCCCCCTCATGCATTCCAGCGGCCTTCATTGGAACTCCTGAACGCGAATGTGTCCTCCGGCAACGCCGGGGAACAACGGGAGGCGTTACTCGCCAACGCCCGGCTGTTAGAGCAAACACTGGCGGATTTTCGCGTGGATGCCAAAGTCGTGGATATCCATCCAGGGCCGGTGATCACCCGCTATGATCTTGCTCCTGCGCCAGGGGTAAAAGTCCAAGCCATTGCCGTATTGGCCAATGATATTGCCCTCGCCATGAAGGCGATGAGTCTTCGCGTCTTGGCGCCGGTGCCCGGGAAGGCGGCAGTCGGCATTGAAATCCCGAGCCCTCAGCCAGAGTTAGTGACGCTTCGGGACATCGTGGGGAGTTCAGTCTTTCAAGAGCATCCTTCTCCGCTGACCATCGCGTTGGGAAAAACCACCGATGGAACTCCTACCGTGGCCGACCTTGCCCAAATGCCCCATCTGCTGATTGCCGGGAGCACGGGGGCGGGGAAATCAATCTGCATTCACAGTCTCATCGTGTCCTTGATGTACAAGGCGACCCCCACGGAGGTAAAACTGCTCTTAATTGATCCCAAACGACTTGAGCTGCCACTCTACCAAGGAATCCCGTATCTCTTTGACCCGAGCCAGCCGGCAGAGAACGTCGCAGTCATCACGGATTCGAAGGAGGCCGCGAAGGCGCTCACCCGGATGGTTCGTGTCATGGACCAGCGGTTTCAGCTGTTTGCTCAGGCGAGCGTTCGGGACATCCAGCAGTATAACCAGCAAGCGATCCAGCAAGGGAAACCCCCGGTGTACTACGCCGTGGTCATCATTGACGAACTGGCCGATTTGATGGCGGTGGCCTCGAAAGAGGTGGAGGGGGCAATCCAACGGCTGGCTCAGATGGCGCGGGCGGTCGGGATTCATTTGGTGTTGGCCACCCAGCGCCCGAGTGTGGATGTTATTACTGGATTGATTAAAGCAAACCTCCCCGCAAGGATGGCCTTTCGCGTCGCATCCCAAACCGACTCACGGGTCATCATTGACATGGCGGGGGCGGAAACGTTGCTCGGCCAAGGAGACATGCTCTTTCTCCCTCCCGGGGCTCCCAAGCCGATTCGGGTGCAGGGCGCTTTCCTGAACCCTCAAGAGATTCAGGCGGTGATCGAGCACGTTCGCCGGCAAGGACGGCCCAGCTACGAAGACCTCTTCGCGCGGAAGGGAGCGACGGAGGCGGATCCTGTAGAGGAAGAGAAACAAGAATTCTTGCGGCAAGCCCTTCAGCTGGTCCTTGAACGGAAGCGTGTGTCCCAAGATCTCTTGAAGGCCCATTTCGGATCCTCCGCGCGGGCCACGGATCTCTTGAGCCTCCTGGAGGTTCAAGGGTTCATTGCCAAGCCGGAAGGGACCAACCGCTGGACGGTTTTCTTTGATCGAATCGAGGAATACCTCAAGAACCAAGCCCCGCCTGACCGACAACCCTCTTCGCCTTTGGGGTCGCCTCTTGAAAGTTGAACAGGGGGGGGTGCTTGGGCTGTTATTGATAGGCATGGTCATGAGTGGGAGCGGAAATGCCTCACTCACCTTCCCCGAGTTGCGGCAGCGGATGCTCGCCCTCGAGACAGAGCGGAAGACGTTGACATTCAACTACCAGCAGGAGGTGATCCTGGATGCCAGCCACGAGCGGCAACGATTTAAGGGCCAGGTGATCGTGCAGCGGCCAGGATCCCTTTGGCTTCGTCAGTCGGCTCCTGACGAGGAACAGATTATCTCCGATGGCCATCAGGTCTGGGTCTATACCCCGAGGTTTCGACAGGTCGTTGTCTCTTCCCTGGCAACCGCCATGCAGCGCATGCCGTTCCTCACCGCCGTGGCAGGTTGGGGGCAAGCGCTGTCTGAGCTCGAACGGCGCTACCATTTGGAACTAGAGCTTGAGAGGGACAACCAGTATGTACTGCGGTGTACCTCCCGAGAACCCCAGGACACGACAAGGCTCCGGTTCTGGCTGTCGGGGCAGGACCTTCTCCCTAGACGAAGCGAGGTGGATGCGGAAGGGGTGCGCATCATCAGTACCTTCCAAAACCTCAAAATGACTC
Source organism: Elusimicrobiota bacterium (assembly GCA_016196785.1). Lineage (GTDB taxonomy): Bacteria > Elusimicrobiota > Elusimicrobia > 2-01-FULL-59-12 > JACPXA01 > JACPXA01. Next base: position 1,219 of record JACPXA010000233.1, on the reverse strand, counting down.
CCCCAATAGATCAAAAGCGGTTTCACTTTAGCGTTCCCCGCGGCGTTCAAGTGATTAATGAGTTCTAACGACAGTGTAGGACTCACCTTACAGAAACAGCGGGAGGCTCGACGGGTCAGCATCGAAGCCGCCAGTCGTTCAACCCGGATTGCCCTCAAGTTCCTCTTGGCGATGGAGCAGGAACGGTGGGAGTACCTTACCACCGAGGTGTACCGCGTGGGGTTTTTACGACGTTATGCCGACTTCTTAGGGCTGGACGCTGAAGCGCTCGTTCAGCGACTGCTACGTCAACGCCAGCAGAGTCAATCGTCGCCCGTTCCTCCGGAGAGGACGGTGCAACGCCTAAGCCTCTCGGCACAACGCGTCCTCGGCAGCCGAATGCGCGTGTTGTTCCTAGGGCTTGTGGCAGGAGCGTTGGGCATCGTTTGGTTACTCGTCTCTCACCCGGCGATGCCATTAATACGAACGTCATTGGCATTGCGACAAGCCGTCACCCCGACGAAAGTCGGGGTCCAGTCGAATGTTCTGGATTCCCGCTTGCGCGGGAATGACGGTCCAAAGACAGTTTTTCAACACTCCTATCATACGTTAGAGGTCGCAGCCAAGGAAGTGACCTGGCTACGAGTCGTGGCTGATGGGACGCGGCTTTTTGAGGGACACCTGCCGCCACAAACCTCTAGACGATGGACAAGCGGTGAACGCTATCTGGTAAGGATTGGGAACGTCCGGGGGATGGAGCTGCGTGTGGATGACCAGCCCATTGATGTGACCGCTGCCGCGCGTGGGAACGTGGCTGAGGTCACCCTACCTCAGTGACTGCGGCGAATCGCTTAACGATGCTCCGCCTCTGCCTGATCCCGCTGTTCCTGATTGTTGTGGTGCAGGACCGGTTCTGGACACGGTTCATGGCCTTGCTCCTGTTTAGTGGGGCAGCGGTCACGGACTTGTATGACGGCATCATTGCGCGAAGGACGCGGTCCGTGACCACGGTGGGCATCCTGCTCGATCCCGTTGCCGATAAACTCTTAATCTCCGCCGCCCTGATCGTCTTTGTTCAACTCCCGGAATTGCACATCCCCGCATGGATGGTGATTCTGATCCTCAGTCGCGAGTTCCTGATTACGGGCTTGAGGAGCGTGGCCGCGGCACGTGGCCAGGTCCTGGAGGCGGAGAAAGCCGGCAAGTTCAAGACAACCTCACAGGTGGTGAGTATCATTAC
>JACPXA010000045.1 GCA_016196785.1 Elusimicrobiota bacterium | reverse complement strand
GGTGGAAGAACTGATTCAGGGCTATGCCGCCATTGACGACTCCCCTGTGCGCTGTCCTGATCGTGATGCCGAACCGAAGATGATGGCGTTCATCCAAAAGGCCAAGGAGGAGGGGGACACCGTCGGTGGAGTCTTCGTGGTGGTGATCACCGGCTGTCCCGTCGGGCTTGGGTCCCATACTCAATGGGACTTAAAGTTGGATGGCCAACTCGCCCAGGCGGTGATGTCCATCAACGCGGTCAAAGGGGTCGAGGTGGGCGGGGGGTTTCCTATGGCGAGGAAGTTGGGCAGCACGGTACACGATGAAATCTTCTATCGAGCCCCCCACCCCAACCCGCGAGCGCACCAGCCGCGCCCGGCCACGGCTGGCGGATTCTATCGGAAGACCAACAACGCTGGCGGAATCGAGGGGGGAATTTCCAATGGGGAACCGCTGGTCATCCGAGCCGCGCTCAAGCCGCTCGCCAGTCTCCGGAAACCGCTCCAGTCGGTCCATCTAGTAACCAAGGAGCCGTACCGCGCCGAGATCATCCGGTCCGATGTCTGTCCGGTGGCGGTGGCCGGCACCATCGGCGAGGCCATGGCGGCCTTTGTTGTGGCCCGAGCGTTCCGCGACAAATTCGGCGGAGACAGCCTCCGCGAGCTCCGTGAGAACTACACCCAGTATCTTGAGTATCTGAAGAACTGGTGAATATTGTGTTGGCAGGGTTCATGGGGTCGGGAAAAACGGTGGTGGGGCGACGTCTGGCGGAACGGTTAGGCCGGCCGTTTTACGATATTGACGACCTTATCGAACGGGACATCCACCTCACCGTGGCGGAGATTTTTGAGAGGCAAGGGGAGACCGCCTTTCGGGAACTAGAAACCCGTACCATCCAATTGGTCTCAAGCCTTGATCACGCAGTAATCGCCACGGGCGGTGGGTCGTTGCTCCGACCGGAGAATGTCGCGGCGCTCAAGAGTCATGGATTCCTGATCTGTTTGACGGCCACGCCGGACACCATCTATGCTAGGACGCAGGGGCGGAAGAATCGTCCGCTTCTTCAGGTGCGAGAACCCCTCGTGGCCATCCGTCAACTCCTTGCGCAGCGCGCCCTCTCGTATCAGGCCTGCGACAGCGCCGTCGCCACAGACGACAAGACGATTGACCAGGTGGTGGAAGAAATTCTGCAACTGCTCGAGGCGCGCCACCTCGCCTTATGATCAGATGACGCAGCTCGAGGTCCAGCTAGGCGCTCGAAGCTATCCGATTGTCATCAGTCGGGGGTTTCCCGGGCTTGGCCGTGCGCTGCGCCGGTTGGGCGTTGCCCAACGCGCCCTGCTGGTGAGTGATCATCGAGTGGTCCGGCTCTACGGGCGGCAGGTCGCTGCCATCCTGCGCGCCGCGGGGTTTCATACAGAGCTCGCCGCCTTTCCAGCCGGGGAGGGTTCGAAGCGGTTGACAATCGTCCAACAGTTGTACGCCGCCTGCGCTCGCGCACGGTTGGAGCGTCGTTCTCCGCTCATCACCCTTGGGGGCGGGGTGGTCGGCGATATCGGCGGCTTTGTGGCGGCGACGTACCTTCGAGGACTGCCGTTGGTGCACGTGCCGACTACGCTATTGGCTCAGGTGGATGCGGCCATCGGGGGGAAAACCGGGGTGGACCTACCCGAAGGCAAAAACCTGGTGGGGGCCTTCTATCAACCTCGCCTCGTATGGGTCAATGTCCGGACGCTTGAAACGTTGTCTTCCCGCGCGTATCGGAGTGGATTGGCGGAGGTGATCAAGTACGGGGTGATTGGGGACAGCGGGTTCTTCCAGTTCTTGGAACGCCATTATCCACAACTCGTGGCGCGGAACCCGGTGTTACTGAGAACGGTCATCCGACGCTGTTGTGCGATCAAAGCAGGGGTGGTGAGTCGCGATGAACACGAAACGCGTGGCTTGCGCGAGATCTTGAATTTTGGTCACACCGTAGGCCATGCTATTGAAGCGGCTCAAGGGTACCAGGGGTACACCCACGGGGAGGCGGTGGCCATCGGGATGTGCGCGGCGGCACGCCTGGGGGAGCGGCTGAAGCTGTGTTCCTTGTCGTTGCGCGAACGGCTGGAACGGCTCATTGAACTGACGGGCTTGCCGCGGATGGCTCACGCGGTTCCCCGCCGGCAGCTCTTGGCCCATCTGATCCATGACAAGAAGATTCAGGGCGGCGTTCTTCGGTTTGTTCTGCCGCGTCGCTTTGGGAAGGTGAGCCTCATCGAAGGCGTGCACCATGCGGCCTTCAGTGCGGTGTTAGAGGAAGTCTTTGGCTCAAGGCGGAATGTTGAATAGGTGTCTCCCCCCTTTGAAAAAGGGGGGTGAGGGGGGATTTGGCTCGGAGAAATCCCCCTCCTTCCCCCTTTGCGAAAGGGGGAGGTACGGGAGGGTTGCGTTTGTTCAACATTCCGCTTTGAACCCGAACTTTGTCGCCCATCTCGCCCGGTTTCAACAGCAGCTCAAGACGTTGCGAGTGGATGCCTATCTCTTAACGAGTCCCCCGGACCTCCTGTACGTCTCTGGCTATAACCAAGATGGATTCTATGGATTGGTCAGTCAGGACCAAGCGTGGGCGTTCGTCCCGCCGCTCCTCGCCGATCAGGTGAGGCAGACGGTGCACGGGTTTACGGTCCTGGTCGGGGTCAAACGAGGACAATTCCACGATCAGCTCCGCCAGGTACTCTCACAGCGCCGGATACGTCGTTTGGCCTATGACCCGCACCATGTGAGCGAATCGCTCAGCCAGGAACTCCGACAGAACCATCGGAAGATCCGGTGGATCAGAACCCCTGCGGTGGGGGAACGGCTGCGCGAGGTGAAGGAACCGGGGGAGATCGGCGCCGTCCGCGAGGCCGGGCGAATCGCGGTGTTAGGAGTAGAACATCTCCGCCGCCACTACCTGCAACCTGGGATTCGGGAATGCGAGTTAGCGGCTGAATTTGAGCGGTTTATTCGCCAACACGGGGCCAGCAAGGCCTCCTTTGACATCATCGTCGCCGCCGGGCCCAACTCGGCGTTCCCCCACTACATCACCGGCGATCGAATCGTTCAGAAAAATGATGTGGTTTTGTTCGATGTGGGGTGTGTGGTCCATGGGTATTGCTCTGACTTGACACGGACGGTTTTTTTGGGTACCATTCCACCGCAACTGCGGAAGATCAACCAGATCGTTGAACGCGCTCAAGCGGCAGGGATGGCGGCGGTGCGTTCTGGGGTACTCGCTTCCCAGGTGGACCGTGCCGCTCGGAAGGTCATCTCGCAGGCAGGCTACGGCCCGCAGTTTATTCACAGTACAGGACATGGTGTGGGGATCGAGATCCATGAATCCCCGTTCGTGTCTCCTACCGGTCGGACGGTTCTTCAACCAGGGATGGTGATCACGGTC
>JACPXA010000250.1 GCA_016196785.1 Elusimicrobiota bacterium | reverse complement strand
TCCAACGGCAGTGGGTCTGCAGCGAGGCGAGGTTTCTTAAGAATCGGTGGGTTGGCCGACAGATTGTCCGCCGCCGATTTGGACCGAGGGGTCACCAAATCATTGCCGAGGAGACAATGGCGGAGACAGAACTCCCATTCACCGCCCCCCCCGACGAGTTCCTTCCCGATAGCCGCTCCCCGGATGAGATGTCAGCGCGTGAGCTCTCCCGCTATCTCGAACGGCTTCGCCGGTTTGGTGTGCCGGTCGGGACCGCGGCGATGGAGCTCGCAACCAAATTGGCGTATCCCTGGGCGAACGTGGTCGTCCTCTTTTTAGGGTTTCCCTTCGCGATGCAGCGGAGCCGAACGGGACGGTTGTTAAGCTTGAGTTATGCGTTGGGGATTGCCCTCATCTACTGGGGCGTCATGTCACTGGGTCAAACCTTGGGGAGTTCCAGACGGGTGCCGCCATGGGTCGGCGCCTGGATGGCCAATGGCCTCTTTGGCGGTGTCGGCTTGTGGCTCCTCAGGAAGGTAAAGCGTTAGCCGGTGGGGCGTCCTAGAAGAGCAGTCCGAGTGAAACAGCGAGTTGGGCCGATTCTGGGAAGTTCCGTGCGCGAGAACCGGTCCTCACTGTGGTTTGACGCGAGCTCACGGCTCCCCCCACCTCAAGGGCGAAATGCATCACCTGTAACCCAAACCCAGCAGTATAGACCAGCCCAGCGCTATCCGAAAGGTTTCTGAGCAGCCCAACCCGCAAGGGCAGATTGAGACGTGCGCGGTGAAAGACATTGATCTCAGATCCAATGCCCAGGTTGCGTGACCGATAGCCAGGTACCGTGGTCGAGTTGTTGGTCACGTCAATATCGGCAGCTACGGTCCAGAAGTTAAACGGGTAGAACGCCACCCCCGCCCGAACCTGGGGGTCAAGGACAAACTTATCTGGTTCCCCAGCATCGGACGCGGCTGCCGGTTGGTTAAACTTCGGCCGGTTCAGGTTACGGCCGACGACCCCCAGCTTTGTCTTCCAGTATTGCCGTTGGTCGTACAGCAGCCCAAGGTCCACCGCAGGGCTCCAGGACTGGCGGCGGCTCTTGGTGAAATCTTTCAAGATATCCGCCACCTCGACGTTTTGTTCCAGGATCTTCTTTTGGGCAAACCCCACTTCCCCTACGATCCCTTTCAGGTTACCCCCAACGAACAAACCGGGAAGCACGAGCGAGTGGGCGTACCCCACCCCAACATCAACAAAGCTTGCTCCCCGAAGGGTGAGCTTCGTCTGATTGTTCGTGTAGGCTGTCCCACTCAGTGCGTTGTCCAGGACACCTTGGTCTTTCAAGGTTTGATGGATATCCTTAATTTGGGTGACCGTCGTGTCAATCTGGGTGGAACTGGTGCCTTGTTGGCTGGCATAGTTTAAGAGCCCGGCCGCGATCTGGTCCGGGGTTAGTCCCCCAGTGTTAGGTTTCAGTTTGTTGACAATATCGGTGATCACCGTTGCGAGCCCGTCCCGTGCCGTCGCTGTATAGCTGCTCGTGCCCGCTTTGTCGGTGGTATCCAGGGTAATCCCGCTGGGCAGCTTACTGAGATCAACGCCCGCCAACCCAGTGGCCGCGGTGGTTCGTTCTCTCGATAACCCGGTGGAAAGCGCGCTGTCCAGGCGGATGTTTTTGGTATCAATGGTGGCGTTGGCTCCAGCGTCGGTCAGGCTCGTGACGGCAAACGCCAACCCTCCAACACGGGTATTGAGACCGCCTTGAGCCCCCAGTAATCCTCCCTTCCCTGGCTGGTTCAGTTCTGCAATGTTTTTTAAGCCGTCCAGCAGGGAGCGGGCTTTGGGAAGATCTAATCCATTGCCATTGGTCTGCGACTTTTGAATCGTTTGGTAATCCGAGGTGAGGTCTGAAAGCTGGCTGGCGTTTTTGAGCACATTGCCGGTAAAGTTTGCACTCCCTCCGACAGAAAGTTGCAGGTCGAACCCTGGCTGGGTAGCCAGCCCCGCGGGGTTCCAATACTGGGTGATGGCGTTCTCCGCCACCGCCACAAATGCCCCCCCCATCCCCAACGGTCGGGTGCCGAGAATTTTGAAGGGATCCGCGATGAGACAGGACTCTTGGAACACCAAGCCGCACACCAACCCCGCCGCCAGCCATCGTTTCATGAAGTTCCTCCTCCCCAGTCCTGGTATGAGCAACCCCCAGACTCGCTCTACCACGAGGTTAACCTGGGTTTCCCTGCTCGTCAAGAGGAATTTTAACCCGGATTCTTCAGTTGAACGTGCCCCCTCCCTTTGGAAAAGGGAGGTGGGGAGGGATTTCGTCTACGGCAAATCCCCCTCAATCCCCCTTTTTCAAAGGGGGAAGTGGCGGAGTAAGCCAGAAGCGTAGCGAACGTAGCCACGCCCCCGACTTCCCTTTCCTTCAGGTACCGGAGGTCCAGGAGGTGAGGTACTGTTGTTGCGCTGGCGTCAGACGATCAATCTTGACGCCCATGGCGGTGAGTTTAAGGCGGGCGATGGTTTGATCAATCTCGGGAGGGACTGGGTACACCTTGTTCTCAAGCGATCGTCCGTGCTTCACTAGATGCTCCGCCGCGAGCGCCTGGTTGGCGAAAGACATGTCCATCACGCTGGCCGGATGGCCTTCCGCGGCGGTGAGGTTAATGAGGCGGCCCTCGCCCAGGACGTAAATCTTGTGTTCCTTTTTCCGGGCACCCGCCCCATTCAGCGAGTACTCCCGAACAAAGGGACGGACGCCTCGTGACTTAGCAGATAGGCGTTTAAGGGCTTGAAGGTCAATTTCAACGTTGAAATGTCCTGAATTCGCAACGATGGCGCCATCTTTCATCACCTGGAAATGCTCCTTGCGGATCACTGAGGTATCTCCGGTCACCGTAATAAAGAGATCACCTCGCCGCGCCGCTTCAGCCATCGGCAGTACGAGATACCCATCCATGAGGGCTTCCAAGGCACGGAGCGGATTCACCTCTGTCACCACGACCTGGGCTCCCATCCCGCGCGCGCGCATCGCCAGGCCGCGTCCACACTGGCCGTAGCCGGCGATCACCACCGCCTTTCCGGAGAGTAATAGATTTGTGGATCTCAAGATTCCGTCAATGGTTGATTGCCCCGTTCCATAGCGGTTGTCAAAGAGATGTTTGGTCAGGGCATCGTTCACCGCAATAACCGGATATCCCAACACCCCATCGCGTTCCATGGCTCGGAGGCGGATGACCCCGGTGGTGGTTTCTTCCGTCCCACCAATCATGCCCGACAGTTGTTGGGGACGACGGGTATGCAAGGTGGACACCAGGTCCGCCCCGTCATCCATGGTGATGTGCGGGTGGGTGGCGAGGACGGCTTTGATATGCTCGTAATAGGTTTTTTGGTGTTCCCCCTTGATCGCAAACACCGGGATCCGGTGCACCTTCACCAGTGCCGCCGCTACATCATCCTGGGTAGAGAGAGGATTAGACGCACAGGCCACCACCTCCGCCCCTCCCGCCCGCAAGGTGAGCAAGAGGTGGGCGGTCTCGGTGGTGATATGCAGGCAACATCCGAGTCGAACCCCTCGGAGCGGACGCTCCCGCCGAAACCGCTCCTGAATGAACCGCAGCACCGGCATTTCTCTGGCAGCCCAGGCGATACGCTGTGACCCGTCGGTCGTAAGCTTCAGGTCTTTGACGTGAAACGGTTTGCCCACGTGGGGTTACTGGGCCGGGTGACCTGAGGCGACAGAATTCGAGCCGGCTTCCTGTTTGAGAAGAACAGCCTTGTCCGTACGCTCCCAGGTAAAGGCGCTCTCTGTCCGCCCAAAGTGCCCATAGGCCGCGGTCTGCTGATAGATGGGGCGACGCAGATCAAGGCTTTCGATGATTCCTCGGGGAGTCAATTGGAAGTGCTTCCAGATGAGGTTCACCAGGGTGTCGTCGCTCACGAGGCCGGTCTCATGGGTATCAATCATCACGCTCACAGGTTCAGCCACCCCAATGGCATAAGCCAACTGTACGGTGCACCGTTCGGCGAGCCCCGCCATCACCATGTTTTTCGCGATATAGCGAGCCATATACGAAGCTGAACGATCCACCTTTGTCGGATCCTTTCCAGAGAACGCCCCCCCCCCGTGGGGGGCCATTCCGCCGTAGGTATCCACGATGATCTTCCGGCCTGTCATGCCCGTATCCGATTGGGGGCCGCCGGTAACGAATTTACCTGTTGGATTGACGAAATACCGGGTCCGATCATCCAGCCATTGGTCGCCGATGACCGGCTTGACCACGTGCTGAATGATCTCTTCCTCGGCCCTCTTGGTGATCCGCTTACCAGTGGAGTCTAAGATCTCCTCAGTATGCTGGCAGCTTACCACGACGGTGTCTACCCGAAACGGTTTCCCAGCCCGGTATTCTACAGTGACTTGGGATTTCCCATCGGGTCCAAGGTATGTGAGGATCTTCTGTTTTCGCACCTCGGCCAACCGTCGAGTGAGACCATGAGCCAACATAATAGGGAGGGGCATCAGCTCTGGGGTTTCCCGGCAGGCGTAGCCGATCATCAGCCCTTGGTCCCCAGCACCTCCGATGTCAACGCCTTGAGCGATATCGGGGGACTGGCGGCCGATGGCATTCAGCACTGCACACGTTTCGAAGTTAAATCCATACTTCGCATCGGTGTACCCGATCTCGCGGGTGAGCCGTCTGACGAGGGCTTGGATGTCTACAAACCCTTTCGTGCTGATTTCCCCACCGACGATGACCAACCCAACGGTGATAAAGGTCTCGCAAGCCACCCGGCCCATCTGGTCCTGTCGCAGCACTTCATCGAGTACGGCATCGGAAATCTGATCGCAGACCTTATCAGGATGCCCTTCGGTGACCGACTCTGAGGTGAACACGAAGTTTCCACGATTATTCATTGTCGCTCCTTTTTGAAGGAGGACACGGGGGGTTGTCTCCGGGGGACGCTCGCGTTGAGCGCTCGCTCCGGTGTGGCTTCGCGGTTATATCTCCACCGCTGTCGTCAACTGTGAGTCTCAGCTCAGCCACACAGGCCCCCGCGATCCAACCCCTCGGTCCTCCTTCTTCATTCGGCGATATTGATCACGGCGCCTTCGTACATGGAGATATTCTCGGTGACGTTCGCTCCGAACCCTATAATACAATTTTCTAGATGCACCTTGCTATCCACTTGGACGTGCCCCCACAGGATTGAATTTTTCAGGACCGCCTTATGCCCAACGGCACAACGATCCCCGATGGTCGTATAGGCGCCCACATACGCGCCTCTCCCGATCCGGCACTTCCGTCCAATCAGGCAGGGAGGGACCAGTTGCCGATCGGGGCCAATCCGTGTACCCTCATCGAGCCAAATCCCGGGAGCAATCTCCCTCCCGGGCAAGGCGATCTTGACCTTTCGGTCTAGCGCATCCCGCTGCGCCCGACGATACTCGTTCAAGTCTCCGACATCGCACCAGTATGCCGGGGTGATGTACCCATAGAGGCGTTTCTTTCGCTTCAAGAGCTCTGGCCAAACCTGGCGACCGAAGTCGTAGGGGGCGCCTGCCGGGATAAATTTGAAGATGTCAGATTCAAAGACATAGATGCCGGTATTCACGGTGTTTGAGAACACCTCACTCCAGTGAGGCTTTTCGACAAATCGTTTAATCCGTCCTGTGGCGTCGAGAACGGTCACCCCGTACTCAAAGCGACTTTCTACGGGTTTCAGGACCATAGTGGCAAAGGCACGTTTCTCTCGGTGGAAGGCGAGGACCTTGCTGAGATCCACATCGCTGAGGCCATCCCCCGAGGTCACGAGAAAGGGGCCGTCCCGCAGCCACCGTTCGGCCTTCTTGACCCCTCCTGCGGTTCCAAGCAGCGTCTCTTCATGGGAGTAGTGAAGGCGCATCGCCCAGCGGCTCCCATCACCCAAGCAGTCGGCGATCATGGTGGCGTGGCTATGGAGGTTGACAACCACCTCGGTAAACCCATGTCGCCGGAGGTTGTCCAAGGTATACTCGATGACCGGTCGGTTCGCCACGGGGACCATGGGTTTGGGAATTGCGTAGGTGAGTGGCCGAAGGCGTGTCCCCGCGCCGGCGGCCATGATCATGGCTTTCATAGGAAAAGAGGGGAGCCAGGGGTGTGGCTGCGTTCGCTACGCTTCTGGCCCCACTCGAAACGCTGTTGTGCTCGGCCGCATTCGCGGCCTGCGCTCAACGCGTTTCTACGTGGGCCGCTTAGGCTCACTTCGCCAACACTCCTGGCTCCCCTCTTTCATCAATCATGGGTTTGAGTTACGGAACTGAGGAGGCGGTGGGCAAAGTCCAGGAGTTCTCGGCTGCGTTTTCGACTAGGGGATTCGGCATAGGTACGGAGCAAGGGCTCGGTGCCTGAGGGGCGCAGAAGGAGCCAGCTATCATCGCTTAAGATGATCTTGGGGCCATCCAAGCTCCTTACTTCCTTAATTATCTGTCCGAGCAGTTTGCTGGGGAGCTTCTGGCTAATCGCCTTCGCAAATTGGGTTTTGTCAGTGATCGGCTGTCCAAGGGCAAGGTCACGACGCAAAAAAGAGGAGCGGCCAAATTCGCCCTCCAACGCGTGCAGTCGCTGGGACAGTCGTTGACCGGTGGCAGCGAGCATCTCGAGAAAGAGGAGCCCGCACAGGATTCCGTCACGTTCCGGGATGCCGCCGCGAAACCCGTATCCCCCCGATTCCTCCCCCCCGGCCAGCACGTCTTCAGCGACCATCCGTTCCGCGATGAACTTGAAGCCGACGGGGACCTCCTCAAACGGCAACCCAAAGGTCCGGGCGATCCGCTCCGACACATAGCCCAGTGAAACCGCCTGGACCACTTTCCCCTTCCACCCTTTTTCTTTTGCGAGGTACCACACTAAGAGCGGGAAAACCTGATGGGGCGTCAGGTAACGTCCCTGGTCATCAATGATACCGACCCGGTCCGCATCCCCATCGAGCGCAATGCCGATGTGTGCTCGGCGCCGCTTCACCGTGCCCAGCAATTCGGTGAGGTACTCTTCCACTGGTTCCGGTCGGTGCCCTCCGAAGAGAGGATCCCGTGTCGGGTGGAGGGTGTGGAGGCGCAGTACCGATCGGCCGAGAAAACGGTCCAGCACTCCGGCCCCCACCCCATGCATCGCATCCACAATGACCGTCCCCCGTAATCGGCGAATGAGGTTTGCATCTACACGTCGTCGCAAGTACACGAGGTATTTCAGGAGAAAATCCGCAATCGAGAGTGCGGTCTGACCGTTGGACCCTGTACCTGATGGGGGGAGGTGGAGTAACGCCTCCAATCGTCGGGTTTCATGTTCCGGGAGGGGCCGACCCGTCTGGTCTTTGATCTTAATGCCGTTATATGACGGTGGATTATGGCTAGCAGTCACCATGACCCCGGCCGCCGCTTTCTGGATCACGACATTTGCGGACAGGGTGGGGGTGTGGATGCTCGTCCGAGACAGCACCACCGACAGTCCTCGTTGTGCCAGGACCTGCGCAATCGTCTTTGCGAAGTCTTCCGACTGGAAGCGGTTGTCATACCCCACGAGTACTTTTGCTGGGGATGGGAGGTACGTTGCAATGCCGTGGGCTACCCTGCGGACGTTCGCGAAGGTAAAGTCATCGGCAATGATGGCTCGCCAGCCATCAGTCCCGAAATGAATCTCAGCGGCCACGAGGCGGCTTTCCCTTGGCAGGGATACGGCCGTAGTCATCGCTGAGGCGGACGACATCGTCCACTTCTGGGGTTGAGACCTCGATGAGCCGGGTATCGTTGAACGCGGCCGAGAATCGGTGGATGTCTCCCGGTCGAATGGAGGCGACAGAACCCGGCGCCATGATTCGCCGTCGGCCGTTGAGTTCTAACAGATACCGTCCCTGGTCGGTGTATACGGTTTCTTGCTTGACCCGGTGGTACTGCAGACTGAGCCGGTGTCCTTTCCGAATGAAGAGGAACTTCCCCACGTAGCGTGGGGTGTGGGCGAACCATACTTCCTTGCCCCACGGCTTTTTGACGACTTTCATCAGTAAAACTCCGAAGGGTTCCTCACAGGCGACTGTAGGCCTTGAGATGGGACCCATCCCCAATGGCCGTCCCTCGGCTGAGGGTGACATACGGCTCGATCCGGCAGTTCCGGCCAACGGCGCACCCT